>JBPPMV010000404.1:0-9391 GCA_051306235.1 Mycobacterium sp.
ACCGGGGCCTGCAGGCTGGGCAACCGCAGACTGCTCGACCGCTTCGGGTGGGCCACGGTGGTCAGATCGAAAATATCCGGGGATTCGCCTGCCGTGAAAAGCTTCTCGAGGTGGGCGCCCTGGCTGCCGACCCGTCCGGCGGCGATGCCCCGGAACCGGGCCTGGGTGGCCTGGGCCCACCGGTTGGTGTCGGCCCCGCGGATCGGGCCCGGCAGGATCGACACCGCCGTCCCGGCCAGGAACGCGCCGATGACCGCCGAGATGAGTTCTGCGGTGGGTTCCCCCACCAGGCCCAGACAGCGGACGTCCTCGTTGAGCAGATACTCGGCGGTGTTCTCGGCGCGCGCGTAGATCTCCGGCCACGGATGGCGGATCCACTGGCCGTCGGTCAGCAGCACCAGATTGTTGCCGCCGGCGGTCAACGACTCAGCCAGCGCGGACGCCAGGGGGTTCGCCATGATTGGAAACTATAGGACGTTTGCTCGATATGGTCCTGCACGCTGACGTGGCCGACAATTTGACATCGGCGCGGTGGTTATGCGCAATTCGATGAGCTGCGACCAACGGCGCCACTACGGCAAATAGTCGCTGAGGAGTTCCTCAGCTATCGCGCTGCCGGGGAGTCGGCTCGTCGGGCGCGCGTGCTGCCAAGCTGTATCGATGGCCCCCGACGCTGAACGCGACCGCGATGACACCGGCCGGCCCCGCAACACCCGGCCCCGCGATGCGCTGGGCCGTCCACTGCCCTACGGCAGTCCCGGCGTGGCGCGCATTCCCGACGAGTTGCACCTGTCACCGACCGAGACGCTGCGCTACGCCCAGGATCTGCTCGACCGCGGCCAGGCGTTCAGCGCTCATGAAGTCCTGGAATCGGCGTGGAAGGACGGACCCGAGACGGAGCGGGCACTGTGGCAGGGCCTGGCCCAGCTGGCGGTCGGTCTGACGCATGTGCAACGCGGCAACCTCGCCGGCGCGGCGGTCCTGCTGCGGCGGGCGGCCGGGCGTCTCCGGCTCGTCGACGCCCCGGCCGCGTACGGGGTCGATACGGCCGGGTTGATCACCGTCGCCGACGCCCTGGCAGAGGACCTCGAGGCACACCGCGCCATCGCCGGGGAACAATTGCGGATCCGGCTGGCAGGCACTGGCTAGTGTGGACTCACGGCCCAACCTAGGAGCGGCTCATGGTCACCCTGGACCGCCTGGTGAATGTGCTGGGCAGTTACGGCGTGCGATTGTCTGGTACGGCCACATCGCGCGGGGTCTTGCTACGCAGTGTGGTGCTGCACGAGGCAGCCCAGGACGCACCGAGCCGCCGTTCCGCGATCGGCGATGTGTTGTTGGCCGTGGGTGCACACTCGGTGCCCGAGGCACTGCAGTGGGCGCGATCCAGCCGGTCGGTGGCCGTGCTCGTCCGCGGGGACGAGGTCACTGTCGGCGGCGACGCCGATATCGCGGTGCTGGTGGTGGACCCCGCCGCGTCCTGGAGCGAACTGGCCGCGGTGGTCTACGGGTTGGTGCTCGAAGGCCGCGAGACTGCGGCGGGCCGGGGGCCGACCGACCTCTTCGCCTTGGCCGACAGCGTCGCCGATTCGATCGGCTGCGCACTCACCATCGAGGATGGTCAGTCGCGGTTGCTCGCCTACTCGCGACTACAGATGCATTCCGACGCAGCCAGAGCCGACACCATCCTGAACCGCCAGGTGCCCGACACGGTTCGTCGATCACTCAGGGCTCGTGGCATTTTCGACCACCTGACGCATTCCGATGAACCGCTGTTCGTCGATGCCGAACCGGCACGCGGCATGACCGGACGCACGGTGGTGGCGGTGCGGGCAGGCCGGGAACTGCTGGGTTCGGTCTGGGTGACCTGCCAGGAGCCGCTCGACGATACCCGGCGCCAGGCCCTGTCCGACGGTGCGCGCACCATCGCCATGCACGTCCTGCGCTCCCGTGCGAGTGCCGACCTGGAACGTCAGGTCGAGTCCGATCTGGTGGGGCGGCTGCTGGATGGCTCAGCCGATTCCGCCACCGCCGCCAGCAGATTGGGCCTGCGCCAGACGGGGCTGCGCGTCATCGCCGTGCACGCCGATATCGCCGGTGAACCGCACGCCGCACTGCTACTGGCCTTCGAATACGCCACGTCCGGATTCGGCTGGTCGCGGCCCGGGCGCAGCAGTCTGGACCGCAACACCCTCTACACCGTCGTGCCCAGCGAGGATATCGCCACCGCCCGCCAGTGGGTCAGCGCGATGCGCGCCGCGCTGCCGGCGCAGGCATCCGTACGCGCGGGTATCAGCGCACCGGCCGAGGCCGCCGAGCTGGCGGCCGCCCGCCAGGAAGCCGACGAGTGCCTGGCCCTGCACGAGAGCCCGTCGACGCCGGATGCCGTTCCCGCCTATGACGAGTCCTGGCACGACATCCTGATGCAGCGGCTACGTACCGCGGCCCGCTCCACCCGGGTGCCGGCGCGGGGCCCGGTGGCCGAACTGCGGCGTCACGACGCCACCCAGTCCACCCAGTACGTCGCGACGCTACGAGCGTGGCTGACCGCGCAGGGTGACCTGGCCCAGGCCGGCGAGGCACTCGGCGTGCACGAGAACACGGTGCGCTACCGGCTGCGCAAGATGGCCGAGGTCACCACCCTTGCCCTCGATGATCCGGTCAAGCGGCTCGCGATGACCATCGAACTCGCCGCCACCGCGGTGCCCTCGCTTTAAGGGGTGTCGGAAGCCGACAAATGGGGCGAGTCGCGTTGTGCCGTGCCTGCAAACACCTTGCGGCAATGCCGAGCCACTATCGAGTGGAAGGCGCCGGGCACCCCGGCGCAGCCCGCCGATACCCGCATTTCGGCACCCACCCAATCACGAGGAGAACCTCATGCGACCGAATCACCACGTGTGGATCAGCAGACAGGCCCGCAACCGGATGGAGGCCGAGCTCGTGGATCTGCTGGCGGTGCGCGCCGATGACGACACCACCGACTGGGATCTGCACCAGGCCCGCAAGGCACGGATCTGGCAGATCCAAGATCTGCTGATGAACGCCGCCTTCGACGAGATTCCACCCGATGACGGCGTCGCCGAGCCCGGGATGATTCTCACGGTGCGCTTCGACGGCAGCGATGAGACCGAGACCTTCCTGCTCGGGACGCCCATCGCCGAACTCGGCGACCTCGAGGTGTGTTCCGCGCAGTCACCGCTGGGCGATGCGATCGCCGGCGCGCGTCCGGGCGAGCAACGCACTTACCGGGTGCCCAGCGGTGCGCTCGTATCGGTGACCCTGCTGGATGCGGCACCCTACGGAGTGCGCGCCGCGGACAAGGCGGTCGGCTGAGGCTTACTGGGGGTTGCAGATGCCCTGCAGCTCCGCATTTCTGGCGTCGACGTTCTTCAGACGTTCTTGGTGCGCCGGATCCTCGCTCGGGATCTGAGCCAGCGCCGCGGCCGCGACGTCCATGAGCCCGCTGCCGAAGCTTCGCGCAGCCTCGGCCAGCACGGGGTCGGTGGCGGGGTCCACTTTGTTCAGAATGTACTGGCCTCCCCCATACAGGCCGAGGCGAGCGCTCGTTGCGACAGCGATCGCACCGAGGACATCACCCTGTTCGGCCTGCACTGCGCTGCTATTTGCCACACCAGCGCTGACCACGATGAACGCGTCGCACACCTTGGCTTTGGCCTCGTCACGCTGCGCATCGGTGAATGCCAGTTCCGCCGGCTCCGCCGATGCAGCCATAGGGGTACCGGCAGAATTCACCGGGTTGCGCCACATATAGGCCGACGCGCCAAGAGTGGCGATGGCCAGCAACATGGCCGTTACGGCAATGACCACTGGACTCCGCCCGGAACCCTCCTGCCGTTCCGCGACATCGTCATCCTCTTGCGCGGGCACGGCCTGCTTGCCGCCGCCCACCTCGTCGGCTTCGTCTTTCGAAGCGGAGTCCTCGCGGACGTCGTCGTCCTCGGGCGTGGTTTCGTCAGGCACGCCGGCAATCGTAGCAACGGGGTGTCCGCGGGCAGGTCGTCCACGTCGGCCGTTTGCCCAGTTCTACGGGGTTGCCCGCAGCACGCCGTCCAGGATGCTCATCAGTGCGGCGGTGCGGCTGCGACCGGACGGGGCGGGTGGATAGCGACGCAGAATCGCCCGCAGTTCGGGTGCGGCGCGCGCAGCGGAGCGCCGGATCGCCTGGTGCGCGGCGGCGGGGTCGGAGCCGGCGGTGATCTCGGCGATGCGGGCAGCGTTGGCGTCGGCCCGCAGGATGTGGCCCACTTGATGGGCCTCGGCGATCGGGTGAAGATAGGCCGCGGAGGCGGCATCGCCGGCGGCCTGGGCGGCAAGACGCGCGACCTCGTCGGCTGCACTGGCCGCCGCCCGGTGCGCATCCATCGATGCGATCCGCTGCAGTCGGGACCGCGGCGCACCGCCGACGAAGAGCCACGCCGCGGCAACGGCTTCCCGTGGCCGGCAGTCGCCGGGGTGCGCGTCCTCATAGAAACCGAGCAGCGCCTCGGCTGTCGTGGCCACATGCTGGGCGACGGCGCGCAGATCGCCGGCGGACAGATCGAAGTCGGCAGGCGTCACGCGGTGTCGGGATGCAGGCCGTAGGTTCCGCGCACCAGCTCCATATGCTCCAGGAACACCTGCATGGTCGCCAGCATCTGCCAGTGCAGCCGCTGCAGCCGATCCGCGAGTTCGGGGCCGGGCTCGAAGACGGCGGAACCGGAGACCGGTGGCAGCTCGCCGAGGATGCGCGCCATGTCCACCTCGATGAAGGTGTAGTCACCGTAGGGCCGTTTCGCATCGGCCGCGGCCGCCGGGTAGCGGCCGGCGTCGAGACGGTCTCCGCAGTCGTATTCCGAGGGCCAGCGGATCTCGATGGCGCGCAGCAGTTGCAGATGATCCTCGGTGACGAGCACCTGCCCGTCGTCATCCAGGCCGACCTCCTCATCGGAGAGGTCCCCGTAGCCGCGCAGGAGGCCGCGCACCTCCGCGGCATCGATACTGCCCAGTGGATACCGGCCGGGCGCGAGCGTGCCGTGTTTCAGCGCGCGGGCGATGACGAAATACATGTCGACGTGGTGGCGGGCCAGTACGTCGACGTCTCGGGCGCCGAACACCTCCCCCAGTTGCGTCAGCAGATCCTCGCGGCCGTAGGGCCGCTGCGGGTCCAGCATCGGTGCACCGCGCTCGGCTGCGTCCCATCCCAGCCGCGCCTGCCGCAGCAGTACCAGGTGGGCGTCGGTGATGGCCAGGGATCCGTCGCCGAACCAGCCGCCGTCGGCCAGCGCGCACGGACCTGCCGGGTCACGCCACAGCGCGCCGATGCTCGCGGGCAGTGCGCTGCGCCGACGCTCGAACATCCCGTCGGTGGCGGCCAGTAACGCCGCCTCGTGGTCGACGCCGGCGCGGCGTGCGCGCCGGTAGGTTCCGGCGAACTCGACCATGAACTTGGCGCGTTCGAACACCACTTCCCCTTCCGCCGGTTCCTGGCGATGTCGAGCTTAGGCAGCGCAGGAACCGTCAATACCTGTCACTTGACAGAAACATTGGCAGCACGCTGTTAACAGCATCCGAATCATCGGTTACATCACGGCAACCACCACCGCCCCCTCGGCGCGAAAACTGTCGTCTGACAGAAAGCCCGCTCTCCGGCGGGCTCCCGACTTCGCGAGGGTGGTCAGTGAGCAGCACCGACACCAGATCCGATACGGCCACCACGGCCGGTGCCCGGGCACATGCCCGCGCCCAGCACGGCCGCACCGCCGAGTTCATGCGGCACGTCCCGGCATCGACGTCCCCGACCGCACCCTCGGACGTACCCGCCGAAACGCTGGTGTGGTCCGAAACCGTTGCACCGGGCGGCTATTCCAGTGCGGTACTGGCCCGCGGCACCCGGCTGCGGCTCACCGATCCGACCGGGGATGCGTGCGCTCACCTGCTGCTGCACCGCGCCGATGGACCCCATGAGCGACTCAACGTCGCCGATACCGTCAAGGTCCCGTGGCAGGCCTACCTCGGTAACGGCCATCCGCTGCTCAGCGGCTTCGGCCGGGTGCTGGCCACCATCGTCTCCGACACCTCGGGCACACACGATGCGTTGACGGGAACATCGACTCGCGCAGGCAATCTGGAGCGCTACGGGGCAGCCGCCCCGGAGTCACCCGCCCCCGCCGGGCGTGAACTGTTCACCCTGGCCGCCCTCAAGCACGGGCTGGACCGCCGCGACCTGCCGCCGTCGGTGTCGTTCTTCCAGGGTGTCCGCGTCGAAGACGACGGCACCTTCAGCTGGATCGGGTCAGCGGGTCCCGCAACGCAAGTGGACCTGCTGCTGCATGTCGATGCCATCGTGCTGCTCGCCAATACGGCCCATCCCCTGGACCCGCGACCGGAGTTCACCTGCTCGCCGCTACTGATCCACGCCTGGCCCGCACCGACCGACCTGGACCGGCTCATCAGTGGAGATCTGTTGGGGCCGTTGGGACCTGAACATCGCCAGGCCGCCGCCAACACCGAAGCCGACCTGACTGCGAGGGGACAGCTGTGACCACTGTCGTCATACCCGCCCTGGTGCCGGGAACCATCGTGCTCGACGAGTTCGTCGAGGCGCGCGCCGCCTGGTCGGCCGTCGTCGCCGCCGGCGACGTCCTGACCATCGTCGATCTCGCAGGTAACCAGGCCGTCGACTGCCTGCTGTATGCCGCCGCCGACACCGGTGTGCGGTACTCGGCGCCCGAGACCATCCGCCGCCAGGGCCGCATCACGCTGACCACCGGATCGGTGCTGCGCGCGGACACCGGGGACGCGTTGATGACCGTCGTCGCCGACGAAGTCGGGGTGCACGACACCCTGGGCGGCGCCTGCTCCAAGGAATCCAACACGCTGCGCTACGGGCAGCACACCCGCGCCCAACACGGCTGCCTGGAGAACTTCCTGCTGGAGGGCTCCCGCCACGGCCTGGGCGCGCGTGACCTGGCCAGCAATATCAACTGGTTCATGAATGTGCCGGTGGACCCCGATGGTGCGCTCGGCATCGTCGACGGACTGTCGGCCCCCGGTAAGCGGGTCGCGTTGCGCGCCGAGGTCGACACCCTGGTCCTGGTGTCGAACTGCCCGCAGATCAACAACCCCTGCAACGCATTCGACCCGACGCCGGTGCGGATGATCGTCACGACTCCGGTCGGGGCGACCGAAAATGGCGAGGCACTGTGAGCATGCACACCGTCCTGATCGCCAACCGCGGCGAGATCGCCGTCCGCCTCATCCGGGCGGCGCACGGTCTCGGGTTTCGCACCATCGCGGTGTTCTCCGACGCCGACCGTGGCGCCCCCCACGTCGCCCTCGCCGACGAAGCAGTCCGAATCGGTCCGGCCGCACCCAGGGAAAGCTACCTGCGCACCGAGTCCATCCTGGCCGCGGCCGCCTCGACCGGTACCACCATCCTGCACCCCGGATACGGATTCCTCTCCGAGGACGCCGATTTCGCGGCAGCGGTGCAGGACGCGGGCATCGCGTTCGCCGGACCCACCCCGCAGCAGTTGCGTGAGTTCGGCACCAAACACACCGCCCGCGCCGCCGCCCGAGCGGCCGGCGTCCCGATCTTCGCCGGCTCCGATCTGCTCGACGATGCCGACGCCGCCGTCGCCGCGGCCGATGCCATCAGCTATCCGGTGATGCTCAAGGCCACCGGCGGTGGCGGCGGTATCGGCATGCAGGTGTGCCGCAACGCCGATGATCTGCACTCCGCCTATCAACGGGTGGTGTCCCAGGCCGCCCGCAGCTTCGGTTCGGCCGGCGTGTTCGTCGAGCGCTACGTCGAGAACGCCCGCCATGTCGAGGTGCAGATCTTCGGCGACGGCACCGGTCGGGTGCTATCGCTGGGTGATCGGGACTGCTCCCTGCAACGCCGCCACCAGAAGGTCATCGAAGAGGCGCCCGCACCCGCGCTGCCCGACGCCATCCGCGAGCAGTTGCACGCCACGTCGCGGGCGCTGGCCACCTCGGTGCGTTACCGGTCGGCGGGCACCGTCGAATTCGTCTACGACGCAACGCGTCAGGAGGCGTCCTTCCTGGAGGTCAACGCCCGTCTGCAGGTCGAACACCCCGTCACCGAGGCCGTCACCGGGGTCGACCTGGCCGCCTGGATGATGCGGCTGGCCGCCGGTGATGCGCGCATGCTCGACGAACACCCCACCGGCGCCGTGCCGTTGACCGGGCATTCGGTGGAGGCCCGGATCTACGCCGAGGACCCGACCCGGGACTACCGGCCCAGCGTCGGCACCATCACCGCGGTCAGCTTCCCAGAGAACGCGCGGGTGGACGGCTGGGTGCAGGACGGCACCGAGGTCACCGCGTCCTACGATCCGCTGCTGGCCAAGGTCATCACGCACGCCGAGGATCGTGACGGCGCACTGGACAAGCTGGGCGTCGCACTGGCCCAGACGGAACTGCACGGTATCGAAGTCAACATCGGAATGCTGTGCGCGGCAGTCGAACACATCGATGTACGTGCCGCCAGGCACAGTACGGCCACCCTCGCCGAGGTCACCGACCCGCGACCGCGCATCACCGTCGACCGACCCGGTCTGTTGACCACCGTCCAGGATGTACCCGGCCGGGTGGGACTGTGGCAGGTCGGCGTGCCGCCGAGCGGTCCGATGGACGACCTGTCCTTCCGGCTCGGCAACCGGGCGTTGGGCAACCCCGAAAACGCTGCAGGACTGGAGTGCACGGCCTCGGGGCCGGCACTGCGTTTCACCCATCCGACGATGGTGTGCGTCACCGGCGCCGAATGCCTGGTCACCGTCGACGGAGTGCCCGTGCCGATGTGGGAGCCGGTGCAGATCCCGGCCGACGGCCTGCTCGATATCGGCGCCGCCGAGACGATGGGCCTGCGCACCTATGTGCTGCTCGCCGGCGGTCTCGACGTTCCGGCTTATCTGGGCAGCGCCTCCACCTTCACCCTCGGCCGGTTCGGCGGGCACGGTGGCCGCGAACTGCACGCCGGCGATGTGTTGCGCACCCATCCCCCGCAGCCCGATACCGCAGCACGCCCGGATGCAGGGGCGATCGCCGCAGAGATCCGTCCCGCGTTCGGCACTACCTGGGAGCTCGCCGTCACCGAGGGCCCGCATGGCGCCCCGGAGTTCTTCACCCGCAACGACATCGACACGCTCTTCGATGCCGACTACCGGGTACATTTCAACTCCGCGCGCACCGGGGTCCGGCTCGAAGGACCGAAACCGCAGTGGGCGCGCCCGGACGGCGGCGAGGCCGGTCTGCACCCGTCGAACATCCACGACAACGCCTATTCCGTCGGCGCCCTGGACTTCACCGGTGACACCCCGATTCTGCTCGGCCCCGACGGCCCGAGCCTCGGTGGATTCGTCTGCCCGGT
>JBPPMV010000405.1:0-21378 GCA_051306235.1 Mycobacterium sp.
AATTCGTCGTGTCGGTTGCTGAAGTTTGCTGGAGCGTGAATTCGCGAATCTCAGTAGGCCGCTGTTGTCGTAGCTGTAATCCAACGGTGACGTTCATCGGTGCCGCGGAAGATGCGGGTTTCGCGAGGTGGAGGGACGCTTGGGCGATTGTCCTTGACCGACTCGGCGGCATAGCCACAATTCACAACCCGCGACCAGCGCCGGTGGCCACGCCGATCGATATTGACGTTGCTGTCGATTGATCTGCGCGGGCGCGCTCGGTCGCTGTGGGTGAGCATGGGGGAAGCTCGCAACGCGTAGCGGCGATTGTCGCGAGTCCCCCTGCGAACGGCGTAGATTCAGCACGTGCCCAGCGAGAGATGTCAGTGCGGTCATGACCGAGCGGCGCATGAGCACTATCGCGCGGGGTCTGAATGCGCGTTGTGCTCGCCAGGACAGTGCCACGCGTACCGTGATCCGCACGCATCGTGGTGGCGATCTCTGATCCCGCGTTTCAACAAGTAGGCCAATCGTTTTGGTGCGGCGTCAGCCCAGTACCACGGTGGCCGCCAGCGCCAGGTGATCGGACCCGGCCACCTCCACCGTCTGCAGCGCGGTCACCGTCGCCCCGCGCGTGATGATGTGATCGACGGCCAGCAGCGGCGGGATGATCAGATTGCTCGGGTGCGTGCGGGTCAGGCCGGCCGCCGCCTGCGCCGCGCCGTCGCGGTAGCCCTCGCGCAGCAGCCCGCGGAACTCGCGGACGTCCGGGGTGGCGTTGAGATCGCCGCCGATGATCACCGGACCGCCGGGCGGGATCTCCCAGAGCGCAGGTCCCAGACGATCGATATCGCTTCGCCACGAGTCGAACGCCGAACGCGGCGGCGGCATATGGGTGGACGCCACCGTCGTGGTGAAATCGGTGTCCGGTAACTGGACCCGCGCGTAGATGAACCCCCGGCTGAAGCTCTCGTCGCTGCCGGAGGTGGTGATCGGGTACCGGCTCCACAGGCCGACCCCGGCGGCCTTCTCGCGTGGCCGTAGCGCCGAATACGGGAACTCGGCGGCAAGAGCGGGGGACAGGGCGGCCGCCAGCGCGGGGGTGAGTTCCTGCACGGCGAGGATGTCGGCGCTGTCCCGGGCCAACGTGGCCACCGCATCCGGTTGAGCCTCACCGAGAAGCAGATTGGCCGAGACGAACCGCAGCGTGGCACCGGAACCGGGCTCTGGACTGCCGATGTACCAGGGCAACTGCACGGCCAGCACGGCGACGGTAAGCACCGCGGCGACCGATACCAGCGTCCAGTGCCGGGAGAGTGCGAACAGCAGTACGGCCAGTGGCGCGCCGAGCATCAGATACGGGGACAGTGCGGCGGTGGCCAACAGCGGACGATTGATGGCGGGCAGGAACCGCACCAGCAGAGCGCCCGTTGCGACCACGAGCACGAACAGACCCAGAAAGCGGATCATCCGGGCTCACCGCGAATCATGCTGTCGCGCAGGGAGAGCTAGGGCTTTACGTACGTCACCAGATTGACGTCGATGGTCTCGTCGACGAAGTAGTACTGGCATCCGGTCAGGTACTTCATGTAGCGCTCGTAGGTGGCCTCGTCGGTGACGGCGATGGCCTTGTCCTTGTGGTGCTCCAGATTGGCCGCCCACACACCCAGTGTCTTGATGTAGTGATTACGCAGCGACAGCGACTCGGGCACGGTGAAGCCGACCTTCTCGCCCTCCTCGATCATCATCTCGACGGTCGGGATACGCCCACCGGGGAAGATCTCGGTGATCAGGAACTTGATGAACCGGGCCATCTCGAAGGTCAGCTTCTTGCCGCGCGCCCGGAAGTTGTCCGGGTGGTAGCCGGTGCTGCTCTGGATGGTCATCCGCCCGCCCGACGGCAGGATCGTGAAGCAGTTCTTGAAGAAGTCGTTGTAGCGCTCGAAGCCGAAATGTTCGAACGCCTCGATCGACACAATCCGATCCACCGGGGTGTGGAACTGCTCCCACCCGTTCAGCAGCACCTGATGGCTGCGGCCGCTCTGCAAACCGTCGAGCAACTGGCTGCAATAGGCCTGCTGGTTGCGCGACAGCGTCAAGCCGATGACGTTGACGTCGTACTTCTCGATCGCGCGCTGCAGGGTCAGTCCCCAGCCGCAGCCGATCTCCAGCAGCGTCATGCCGGGCTCCAGGCCGAGCTTGTCCAAGTGCTGATCGACGTTGGCGATCTGCGCCTCGGCCATCGACGCCGTCGGAGTGGTGAAGTACGCGCAGCTGTACTTGCGGGTTTCATCCTGGAACAGCCCGAAGAACTCATCGGACAGGTCGTAGTGCGCCTGGATGTCCTCGAAGTGCGGACGCATCTCCGCGGTTCCGGTGGAGTTGTCAGACATAAAGAGCTGCCCTTCTTGGTATGCCGGCCGCGGCGTCCATCAGGATCAGATGCCCACTTCGGGGCACCCTACCTGCAGTGAGCCCCGTCACTCGGGACGCTCGCAGCGTGTCGATAATCCCTGCTTGGCCAGCCTCTGGACCGCGCCTGGATCAATGTGTTCAGTTGTCGATCGCCTACCTCGTCATCGGACATCGAGGTAGCCGCCCCTGAAACCGTTCGCGCAGCCGATGAGGTAGCGCAGATGGCGCTCGTGTACCTCTTCGGACTGGACGGCGATGGCTTCGTTCCTCTGAGACTCTAGCGCCTCTGCCCACGGGTCCAGTGTTCGCGCGCAGTGGAAACGCAGGGACTGTCGGCGCGTCACGGCGAGCCCGGATTCTGTGCAACACCATGACTCCGTCATCGAGCAGCACGTTGTGGGCCCATCGCGACGATGGCGCCGTAGCACTCGAAGCCGAATTCGCCGCAGCTCTGTGGGCGGGGCGGGTCAAATCGAGACGTTGGCAAATGTCTATTTGGTGGACCCGCTAAAGGCTATTATTTGACCCGGTCGTCAGTAAGTGGCGGAGTCCGCGCCGCAGGTCATCGTGGTTCCGGAATGCAGTCCTGGTATCTCTTGGCAACTCAGTGGCGGATGCAGACAGGGTGGTCAGTTCGGTGGAACCTTCAGCCGACCCGGCGCGCGGCGACGGACACGAGGTGACCCTGCTGAGTGTGCATTACCCACCGGAGGCGACAGGAAACGCACCGTATGTCGGTGCGCTGGCGACCGCGCTGGCGGCCAGCGCCTACCGTGTCCGCGCCTACGTGGCTCACCCGCACTATCCCGAGTGGCAGGTTCGGTCCGGGTATGGGCAGTGGCGCCGGACAGAGAACATCGATGGCGTCACGGTGCATCGGCTACGACACTTCGTGCCGCGACCCCCGCGAGGTGTGCGCCGCCTCGCGGCCGAGATCAGCTTCGGTATCCGGCTGCTGTCCATCAGGTTCAGTCCCGACTCCGTCGTGGTCGCGGTGTCGCCGGCGCTGTTCGCGACAGCGATGGCGGCCCTCCGCATCAGGTTGGCCCCGCACCGGCCACCCCTGGTGGTCTGGGTACAGGACATCTACACCCTCGGCATGCGCGAAACCGCGGAGGGCGGGCGGATGTCGGCACTGGTCACCAAACGCGTCGAACGATTCGTGATGCGTGCCGCGGACACGGTGGTGGTGATTCACCCGCGATTCGCGGAGTACCTCGCCGAAGAACTGGACGTCGATCCCGGCCGCATCACGGTCATCCGTAACTGGACCCACCTGCAGCCTGCTCCGGACATCACCAAGCGTGACGCCCGAGCCGCGCTCGGCTGGCCGTTACACGGGCACCTGGCCGTCCACACCGGAAACATGGGGGCCAAGCAACGGCTCGAGAACATCGTGGAGGCCGCTCGGCTGGCCGATGAGATTCGGGCACCGATCACCTTCGTACTGGTCGGCGAAGGTGGCGAGCGCGCACAGCTTCAACAGCGGGCACTGGGCATCGACCGCATCCGGTTCGTCGACCTGCTCGATGAGGCCGACTATCGGCGCGCTCTGGCCGCCGCAGATTGTCTGCTGGTCAACGAGGCGCCCGGCGTCGCGAGTATGGCCGTACCGAGCAAGCTGACGTCGTACTTCGACGCCGCCCGGCCGGTGCTGGCCGCCACCGAACCGGACGGCATCACCGCCGAGGAGATCCGGCGCGCGCACGCCGGTGCTGTGGTGCCCGCAGGTGACCCGCGAGCCCTACTCGAGGGTGCGCTGCGCCTGGTGCAGGACAGCGAAAGCGCTACCAACTACGGTGCCTCCGCCGGCCGGTACTGCCGTGAACACCTGAACGCCGATGCGCCGATCGCCGCATTCGAGCGGGCGATTCGGGAAGCGGCGGGCGACTGCGGGGGCGTTCAGTCGCCGGTGGCCAGGCCGACAAACGTGCAGAACTGGCCGTCGAATTCGTGCAAGGCCCGCAAGTAGACATCGCGGGACCGGGCGGAATCGGAGTGTGACGCCACTGCGCCGCCGAGAACCGCCAATGCGTCGGCGAGGAAGGTGTCGATGCTGTCGGCGATCACCGCCGGACCGCCGGCCAACTGCTCGGGAATCGATCCCTGTCGGGTCGAGAGGCACACGGCGCCGGCGGCCATCGCCTCGTAGAGCACCAGCGGCGCCGATTCATGGACATAGCGGGACGGAAAGACGAAGTGCGTGATCTCCTCGAAGAAAGCATGTTTCGCGGCGCCGGTGAGCGGGCCCCGGTAATCGAACATCGCGCCGAGGCCGCGGACGGCGCGCTCCAGATGGATACGGCTTGCGGCCTGCGCGGTCGGTCCACCGACAACCAGGCGCACCCGCGTGCCCCCTTGGTGCAGCGCCAGCGCCAGGTCCACCACCTCGGCGATACCCTTGTCCAGGAACAGATTACTCAGGTGACCGAGCACAATGTCCGCGCCGTCTTCACGTAGCGGAATCCCCAGCAGCGAGCGGTCGACCAGGCCGGCGTTGTTGATGACGAGCGCGTTGTGGATCTCCGGCATCACGGCCCGCATCGAACACGCCATTGATTCGGCCAGCACGATGTGACGGGCCTTCGGCCCCGCGACGCGGGTGAGCGCGACCATGCGAGGTGTGCGTTCGTGGATGTAGGTATACGAATGGTGGTGCAGCAAGATCCGCGCCCGACACAACCGCGCGATCAGTGCGGCGGCAACGTTGAGCCACATTCCGTGATCGGCCTTGACCGCGATGTAGACCGCATCCGACCCAGGGACCGAACGACAGGCGCGTACGGCGCGGCAAAGCTTGATCAGGGTAGGCATCCGCTTGCCGGCAGCCGGCTCGGCGGTATCGCAGACGGTGAGCTGCGGCAGCACCGCCTGGAGCTGAGCGACCATGTGGCTCATCACCATTGACTGTCCGTCAACCGGTGGAGGCATCGGACCGATCATCGTCAGGCGCACATCGCCAGCCATATTGGTGCGTTAGGCCGCGAAGAAGATGGCGTCGACCTGGAGCAGCCGGCCCGAAACAGGATCGGCCAATACCGGATCCAAACCCATCAACGTCATCCCCAGACTCTCGGCGCGGTCCAGACCCTCCCGGTAGGTCATGGCTCCGTCGTAGAGCGGCGTCAAAGAGAGCTCCAGTTGCATACCGGTGATGGTTCCCGCGTCGAATAGTCTCTCGGCGCCGTCGAGCACCGTATGCTCGTATCCCTGGACATCGACTTTCAGGAAGGTTCGGCAGTCGGCGTCGACTCCGAGACCGGGCAGTACGGCATCGAGCCGCTGCTGCTGTATCGATTCGGTCCCGATATAGCGTGATGTCGGTGCCACAGCGATATGTGAATCCAGCATCGGCAGTATCGAACTGGACAGCCCGGCATTGCCTGCGACATTGATCGTCACCTCCCGGTTGCGATCGCCGATCGCGCACTGGTGGACATCCCACTGGCGGTCGGTGTGTGCCTTGCGTAGTAGCACCGAGAAGGGTTGGTGCAAAGGCTCGAAGGAGATCATCCGGCCGGAGTATCCGTGACTCCTGATCGCTGTCGCGAAACCTCCGTCGTTGGCCCCGACATCGACCACGCAGGTGATGTCGTGATGTTCGAGCAGTCGCACCGCGCGTGCCAGGGGGTCGTGTAGTGGATAGCGGACCACGTCGACGCCTAATCGGTGCCCCAGGCGCCGGATCTCGTGTTTGAGTCTCATGGTCGACCTGCTTTGCCCGCACCGGTCGGCGTGTGCCGCACGTAGACCAGGTTCTCGCCGGAGAGCAACAGGTGGAATGGCAACCGGCCCATGGTCTTCTGCAGGTTTTGGCTGGTTTCGCGGTCCGGGAACTTCCAGTCATGCGGCTCGATCAGAATCACACTCGCGTCCTGCACCCATTCGGTGTCCGAGGCGAACAGGTCCTCCTCGAAACCTTCGATGTCGATCTTGACGATGAAGAGCTCGTGTCCGGGACGCTCGGCGAGGATCTGCCCAACCGTCACGATGGGCACACCGCCATCGGATGATCGGGTGGTGGTGTAGGAAAGGGTGGCGGTGTTGGCGGTATCCAGCGAGGCATGGCCGGGCGTGCTGCCGATCGCCGCGTTGAGGACCTGCACCGGTTGGCCCTCATTGTTCAACCGGCACATCCTCGCATTTTCGGAGTCGGGCTCGACCGCAACGATATCGGCCTGCGGATACTCCCGTGCGAACCACCTTGCCGAGGCGCCGTTATTCGCACCCAGATCCAGGATCAGTGGACGCTTGCCCCGGCCGAGGATGCCGCGATAGGTCCCAGTGATCTGGGCGTGCTGGGGGAATCGGCTCAGATCGTACTGCTGCCAACTGAACACCTGGCTCACCACGGCCGCGTCAGCGGACCTCGGTCGCAGCGTCCACGCGCCGACATCCTTGATGCGGACCTGGAATTCGGTGCCGTCGTGGCGGTGCATATGGCGTGCCTGGTACGGCAAACCCAGCATCAGCAGATCCTTCACATGCCAGATGGCCTTCGTCTTCAGCAGCGCCATGGACCTACCTCCCATCGGTGAAAAGGATGTGCTGTCAACGGTAGCCGGCATGAGGTTCACTGTGTCCGGGTTGGTGATCGTCCTGCCAGCAGTGCCTGCACGGCAGCCTTCGGAACGAGCCCGAACCAGCAGGCCGCCGCGGCGGCCGGCAGCCACAGCAACGCGGCCCAGTGGACGGGCAACAGTCCCGCCTCAATCATCGGTGCGAGTGCCAGCGACACGGCCAGCAGCACCCCGGCCAGCGGCAGCGAACGCCGCGGCATCGCCGAGCCGGGGATGGCTCGTGTCACCAGCATCGGGAACGTCACATTGCCGATCAGTCGCACGGCGATGATGACGACGAGCGTCGGAACCAGGTCGTGGGTCATTGCGTACGTGATGGTCGCTGCGACGATTCCGCCTGCGCTGCTGATGAATCCGATCACCACCTTGGGGCCCATGCGCATCGTCACATCGAGGATCTGGCCGTCCATTCGGATGAGCGCGAACTGCACCGCGCAGACGGCGAGCAGAGTGTTCAGGGTGGTTCCGAGATACTGGTCCCGCCCGACCCACACGGTGACGATGGATCCGTTGAACGCCAAGATGGCGCTGCACCCCAGAACAATCACCCCGATAACCATGTGGCGCAGTGTTTTCGCCGCGCGCGCAGCCTGATCGAGGTGGTTTCCACCCAGCAGCTCACCGAGTTTCGGGATGAACCCACTTGCGGTCACCATCGCGATTGCCAGCACGAACTGCGTCATGTAGGTGGTGAAGGTGTATTTCGCCACCATCAGTGCGCCCGCGGTGATACTGATGACGATCAGCTCACAGGCCAGTAGGAGCTTGTCGGCGGCAACCCAGCCCAGCGTCCATGTGCTGTAGCCCAGAACGCGCCGCACGTCGGGCTTGGTCGGTGTGGAAACGCCCCACCAGGGGACCCCGCGTCGGGCGACGAACAAGGTGACCGCGGAGTTGGCCATCGCCGAGACCAACACGATCACCGCCAACGACCACAGCGGGGCGCCGGCAACCGCGGCTGCCACCATCGCCGCGTTGGCCAGCACGAGCGCAGCCGTGGTCACCAGCATCGTCTTGTAGCCCTGGTTCACCCCCACGAGGACCGCGTGCGGGACGGAGAGCAGTCCCGCGAGCACCGTGTTGGCGGCCAGCACGGCCGCGGTGGTGTAGGCCGCCTCCCGCATATCGTGCGGGATCCCGCGGATCAAAAGTGGCATCGCGACGGTGACCGCGGCGACGACAAGCGTCGTCGCCGGCAGCCATCGCACCCATACGGCGATCGCGGCGCCGATATCGCGGCGTCGTTCCTCGGCGTCGTACCCGGACCGGGTGGCGACAATCCACTTCAGCGCCTGCGATGCCTGGCCGTCTGCGACCGCGGCGAAGTCGAGGAACTTCTGTAGCGATTTCCACACCCCGAACATGACCGGGCCGAACGCCGCGAGCAGGATCGGGTTGACGATGAATCCGGCCACTGCCATGACGATGAAGCTCATGTAGTAGGCGAAGAAGTTGCGCCGGGTATCAGAGTCCACTTTGGGCGCCCCTGAGAGTGCGGTTTCCCTTCCGCCCCAAGACGCTCTCGAATGCGTCGACGTATGCCGCAGTGACTTTGTCGGGTGCCGATGCGGCCAGCACCTCGCGCGCGTGTGCGTAGATGGCCGATGCCAGGCGCGGGCCATCGGCCCAGGCTCGGGCGATGACGTCGGCTCCGGCAGCCGCCGATGCATCGAGGCTGACGTAATACGGGTAGTCCGGTCCCAGCAGCATCCGATGCTCGGGGATATCGGACACCACCACTGGCAGCTCCGCGGCAACCGCTTCCATGATGACGTTCGGCATTCCCTCGAACCGGCTGAAGGACAGCAGCAGCCGGGACCGCGCCATCAAGGCCGGTACATCACGTCGGTAGCCGAGCAGCTCTACCCTGGAACCGATTTCGCCATCCGACGCGATCTGCAGGACACTGTCCTGTTGCTCACCCTGACCAGCCATCAGCAGGCGTGCACCCGGATGGGTGGCGGCAAACAGTGCGAAGGCCGCGGCGACCGCGGTGACGTTCTTCTGCCACATGAAGCGCCCGACGTACAGACAGTCGGTCGCGGTCGACCGGGCCGGGGCGGCGGTGACGATCGGCGTGCCGAGGGTCATGTTGGGGATCACCCGCACCGGTGGTGCCGATGGCAGGTCATTCCAAAGTCGGGCACCTGCGCTGGAATTGGCGATGACCAGATCGGCGCCGAGGCACCCGAGGCGCAGACGCATGTTGTAGACGAGGTCGTCGGTGTAGAACGAGCCGCGCTCGGTGAGAATCCACCGCACGTTTCGAACGATCCGGGTGGCGGGGTAGGCCCATATGTCGGCCGGGTGCAGCCAGGACACCAGCAGATCAGGCCGCACCCGGCGCAGGGTGCTCACCACGAACCGCAACGCGGCAGGGCTGCTGAAGTTGGACACCCCGGTGCGGTGTACTGCGATACCCGAGGCGTCCAGATCACGCTCGTACTCTCCGGGTGCGAGCAGGATGAGGTGGACGTCGATGTCCGGTCGGTGCGCAAGCTGGTTCAGCAATGCGACGCATTGACGTTGTGCCCCTCCGTCACCGAGGCTCGGCACGAAGAAGCAGATTCTCATCATGGCTCTTCGTCAGGACCTGGCCGGGCGGGGCCCGTCACGGCTGGGCCCGGACCGCGGTGACGGCGCCCAGTTCACGTGAGAAGTACTTGCCTTCAAGGTCCCGTTTGACCAGGGCGGCACGCGGTTGCACGTACAGACCGGGCTCCTCCAATCGTCCCGAGAGGGTTGCGCCCATCCCGACGATGATCCGGTCGCCGACGAAAGTTCCCGGTGTCACCTGGATATTTGAGGACAGCAGGCAGTACTCGCCGATCCGGACCGGACGCCACGTCTGCTCGGCGGTGGACCAGTCGGCGCTGTGCGAGATGAAAGTGGACCGTTCACCGCCGATCGAACTGTAGGCGCCGACGAAGAAGCCTCCCGTGCAGTCGACGTAGTGTCTGGAGGTGAACGCGGTCTGCGGACCGAGGTGGAAGACCCCGGGTGCGCCGGCCTGCAGCAGGAGGCGTGCACCGGTGATCCAGTTCCACTGGCCCACCTCGGCGCCCTCGCCGAGTTCCAGGCGGACCAGATTGCGGAAGACGTTGAAGGGCCCGATCTTTGCATTGTCACCGATGTCGGCGCCGTCAACCCCGACGAGAAGGCAGGGGCCGATGCGGACACCGCGACCGATGCTCCATCCCAGGACGCGCAGCGCTGCATTCTTGAGTCGACTCGCGGGTAGCGATCCCACCGCCGCCACCAGAATTGAGCGCAGGTTCACAGTCTGTCCTCCTCGGCACCGGGCGACGGTGATGAGACTGCGATGCCGGCATCCGCCTGGCTCGCTGGCGGTCACGGTACTCCAGCCGGCGATGTGGTGATGGACATTCGCGGTATCCCGGCGGACGTCTTCGCGCCGGGCATGGCTACTGGTTTTCCCCTTTGGCGCAGCGGAATACGTCGCGAGCAATGTCCGTCTCGGTCTCCCCGTCCGGAGGGGCGAGCCCGGGCCGACGTCCACGTGCGAATGTTCCAGGCGGCTGCGCGACGGGCACCGACGGTCACGCATTCAGCAATGTCGACGCACAACGAAACATGAACTTTTAGACGATATTCGACTGATTGGTGCAGCACTGGCAACTGAAGTGATGCAACAGGGCCCCTCCGGGTGGCCGGGGCGCAAGATTTGGCGCTCGAATTCTGCTGAAGCAGTACGGATATCGGCTGCTGTGGGTACCGTGCTAGCTATTGACGACCGCGTAAGTCGACGTGTTCGATGTGAGCGGCCGCCTCGGTAACGCGAGGGAGGGACGTCACCATGCGTGCATTGGTCACCGGAGCCGCCGGCTTTGTGGGTTCTCATCTGGTGAGCGGCCTCCGCGGCCAAGGACATGACGTTATCGGGCTGGATTCCTTCACCGACTACTACGACGTCACACTCAAACGCGCCAACGCCGAGCAGGCGATCCGTGCCGGCGCGCATTTCATCGACGGGGACCTCAACGTCGTTGATCTGCACAGCCTGCTCGACGGCGTCGACGTCGTCTTTCATCTGGCCGGACAGCCCGGAGTGAGATCGTGCTGGGGTAAGGACTTCTCGACCTACACCTACTGCAATATCGAGGCCACTCAGCGTCTACTGGAAGCCTGCAAGGAGCATCGGACGCTGCGCAGGTTGGTCTACGCGTCATCCTCGTCTGTGTACGGCAATGCCGATCGCTATCCGACCAGTGAGCAGGACCGCCCGAAACCGTTCAGTCCCTACGGTGTGACCAAATTGGCGGCCGAGCATCTGTGCAACCTGTATGCCGAAGGCTTCGGTGTGCCCGCTGTGTCCTTGCGCTACTTCACCGTCTACGGGCCCGGACAACGACCCGACATGGCATTCTCCCGATTTTCGCTGGCCGCCGCGCGCGGCGACGACATCGTGGTCTACGGCTCGGGAGAACAGATCCGAGATTTCACCTTCGTCCAAGATGTGGTGGCGGCCAACATACTGGCAGCCACGTGCGCGATACGTCCGGGCACGGTACTGAATGTCGCCGGCGGCTCCCACACGTCGGTCAACGAGGTCCTCCGGATCATTCAGGACGTCGCCGGAACAGAGCTCTCGGTGATCCACGCCGGTGCGGTCGCCGGGGACGTGCACCAGACCGGAGGCGACACCACGGCCATCCGATCCGTCCTGCAATGGCGCCCGGTCGTCGGCCTGCGTGAGGGCATCGAGCACCAATTTCACTGGGCCGCAGCACTTGTAGCATCGTGACCGCACTGTCATCTCGCACCCGTCGCCGCGCTAACGCGAAACGAGGCCGCCGCGCCGACTTTCCGATGGTCGAGACGTTGGCGGTGCTGGGCCTGTTCACCGTCTACCTGGTAGTGCCCACCGGGGCGAACACCGCGGTCATCTGGACCTGTCTGGCGGTGCAGTACGTAGTACTCGCTGCGTCGTTGGGACGGCCCGTCACCGTGCGTCCGGGTCTGTCGTCCTGGGTCACCACCGAGTTCCTGTTTCTGTTCCTGGCTTACCTGATCTTCTTCTACCCCTATCAACTTCATGTTCTCGGCATCTACGACGTATCCGACAGCACCTTCTTCCGCGACTCGTTCGCCGAGCAGTCCAACCACGCCATCCTGTTGTCGGCGATGGCGGTGGTCGGGTTCCGCGCGGGCCTGCGGGTACTCCGGATGCCCGAACCGACGGCCGTCGCCGCTGAGCAGCCCACGAACAGGCTGGACCGGGTGACCGTTCAGGCCCTGGTGCTTCCGGTATTCGTATTGCAGTCCATCTTCATCGGGGCCTACCTCGCCTCTGGAATGCGTGCCTCAGGCGAAGCACGTTACTCCAGGGCGGATCTGGCCACCGTGGTCGCTTCGCCACTCGTCGAGGGGCTGTACTGGGCGATTGTCGTGCTGTGCATGGTATCGGTGGCGCTGTGGATCCTGCCGGCTTCGCATACCGCGACCCAGGTTTCGGCGATCCTGTCGCTCTCGGCGCTGATCTCCGGGTGCTGGGGGCTGCGATTGCTGATCAATGGCGACCGGAATGCCTTCCTGCTCATCGCGCTCGTGGCGGTTGCCGGGTTCGTCACCTTCCGGGTCCGGGTGGGCCGGTGGGTTCTGGTGCTGCTGGGTGTCGGCGCGATGGCGATGTACCACGTAGTGGAGGCGTTCCGGGCCGGGCGGATCAACTCCTGGGATGAGTTCGTGCAGGGCATGCTGGGCAACACCGCGGCGAGCACCTACAACGGTGACACCGCGTTCAACATCAGCACGGTAAGCGTGCGCGCGGTGATCGCGGGCGTCCCTGATCTGATCGACTACGGCTACGGCCTCTTCAAACTGATCGGCGTCGGTGGGGTCATCCCCTTCATCCGGGGCCTCATCCTGCCACGGGATGTGACCTACACCCAGAGTTCGCAGGTGGTGAGCGAGCTACTACTCGGAAGCAATCCCCGCTGGGGTGTCGGTTCGAATGTGATCGCAGACGTGTACATCGATTTCGGTGCGGCGGCGGTGCCCGTGCTGCTGTTCGCGCTCGGGCTGTTCGTGGCCTACGTCCAGCGCGGTGTGGTGCGGCAGCCGGACTCGCCCTGGCGCGGTGTGCTCTACCTGATCACGCTCGCGTTCATCGCCGAAACCCCGCGCTACACCATAGATTTCTCGGTACGAGCGCTGGTGTGGGTGACCGCGCTGTTCTGGGTGGTGTCGATGCTGCCTACCGGGTGGCGTGGGCGTGCGCGCGGTACCACGCCACCGTCTGCTCCAGACCGTCCATCAGGCTGATCCGAGGGGCCCAACCGGTCGCGAAGAGCTTCGAGATATCGAGCAGCTTGCGCGGGGTTCCGTCGGGCTTGGACGCATCCCAACGGGTTTCGCCGTCGTAGCCGATAATCGACGCGATCATGTCGGCCACGTCGGCGATGGTGACGTCGCTGCCGGTGCCGACATTCACCGGCTCCGGGTCGTCGTATTGTTCGAGAAGATGCAGGCAGGCGTCGGCGAGGTCGTCGGCGTGCAGGAACTCCCGCCGCGGCGACCCGGTGCCCCAGTTGGTCACCGACGGCGCCGCCGAAGAGGCCGCCTCGTCATAGCGCCGGATCAGGGCGGGCAACACATGGGACCCGCTCGCCGTGAAGTTGTCGTTGGGGCCATACAGGTTTGTCGGCATGACCGAGATCCACGGCAGACCGTCCTGGCGGCGGACCGCTTGGACGTGCACGATACCGGCGATCTTGGCCACCGCATAGGCGTCGTTCGTCGGTTCGAGCCGACCGGTGAGCAGCGCGTCCTCCCGGATCGGCTGCGCCGCCAACTTGGGATAAATGCATGACGAACCCAGGAACAGCAGCCGATGCACACCGGTAACGCGGGCAGCGTCCAGGACATTCGCCTGAATCTGCAGGTTGTCGCTGAGAAAGTCTGCAGGGTAGTCGTTGTTGGCGCCGATACCACCGACTCTTGCCGCAGCCAGCACGACATACCGCGGCCCGGTCTGGCCGAAGAAATCGAACACGGCACCGCGATCCCGCAGATCGAGCTCGGCGGAGGTCCGGCAGACCAGATTGGTGAACCCGGCCGCCTCAAGCCGGCGCACCATCGCCGACCCGACCAGTCCCCGGTGGCCGGCCACGTAGAACGTTGCGGCCCTGTCGAGTTCGTAGCGACCCGTCATGTGGCGGCGACATCTCGGGCCAGCTGAGGATGCCATGAATCAAGGTGCACGCTGTCGATCCAAGGACTACCGGAATGGGAGAGGGCTTCGATGTCGGCGTCGACCATCAACCGAGCCAGCGCGCGCGCGTCGACGGTGGCCTTCCAATCGAGCTTGGCCGCAGCACGTGTCGGATCGCCGACCAAGGCGTCCACCTCGGTCGGACGCAGATACCGTTTGTCGAAACGTACATGCTCAGTCCAGTCCAGTCCGGCATGACCGAACGCAGTCGTGACGAACTCGCGGACTGACATTCCGGTTCCGGTAGCCAGCACAAAATCCTCGGGTTCGTCCGCCTGCAGCATGCGCCACATGCCTTCGACGTATTCCGGTGCGTAGCCCCAGTCCCGGACGGCATCGAGGTTGCCCAGGTGCAGATACTGTTGCCGACCGGACTTGATCGCGGCCACCGCCCGGGTGATCTTTCGTGTCACGAATGTTTCACCACGCCGTGGGGATTCGTGATTGAACAGGATGCCGTTGACAGCGAAGATCCCGTATGCCTCCCGGTAGTTCCTGGTAATCCAGTAGCTGTACAACTTGGCGATGGCATACGGCGACCGTGGCGAGAACGGTGTGGACTCATGCTGCGGTGGTGGCGTGGACCCATACAGTTCCGAGGAGGCCGCTTGGTAGTAGCGCGTCGTGATTCCGGAGAGGCGCACCGCCTCCAGCAGTCGGGTGGTGGCGACGCCTGTGGTGTCGGCGGTGTGTTCGGGTTCATCGAACGACACCCGCACGTGGGACTGGGCGGCGAGGTTGTACACCTCGTCGGGACGGATATCGGCCAGCAGCGTCACCAGGCGGACACCGTCACTCAGATCCCCGTAGTGCAGGAACAGTCGCGCCTCTGGTGAGTGCGGATCGAGATAGAGGTGATCGATCCGGGAGGTGTTGAACGTCGAGGCCCGTCGGATCAGGCCGTGGACCTCATAGCCCTTGTCCAGGAGCAGTTCCGCAAGATAGGACCCGTCCTGGCCGGTGATGCCGGTGATCAGTGCGCGTTTGGGCATGGCAAACTCCTCTCGGAATCGGCTCTCAACACTTGCGGATAAAGACATCGAGCACCGGCAGCCCGCTGTCGGGGCAGTGCTTGTTGAGCGACTTCAAAGCCCGGTACAGCGCCGGCCGGCCGAATTGGCAAGCGGGCTCCGGTGCCTTCCGGGTAATGAACACCTCGGCGTTGTCGCCGAAGGCGTGGCGCAGTGCACGTCCGGTGTTCATCCGGTAACGGGTGGGAAATACATCCTCGGCACTGCGCTTGGGTTGACTGCGGGACAACACCCGTACATGTAGCCGATTCGGCATGGCCCTGGCCGCCAGGGTGATGTAACCCCACTTGTTGGGGGTCGCCGCGGCAATGATGCCGCGCGGCTTCACGGCACGCAGGGGTTCGCAGGCGACAAAGCCGGGACCCTCGATGTGCTCGAAGACCGACCGCGCGACGACGATCTCAAATCGGTTGTCTTCGTGAGGGAGTGGCCGGCCTACGGTGATCACTGCGGCATCATCTAGAAACGGGTCCTGTAGCGCCACCGGATCGACATCGCAGCCGTCGACATGGCGGCAACGGTCCTTGAAGTTCGCGATGTTGCGCCGGTGTGCCACGACATCGTCGATCAGTAGTTCGCCCCGGCCTGCGGCGAAATCGAGGATAAAATCTGTCGGCCGCATGATCGCCACGACCTGATTGAAGAAGGTGACCATGCCGTCGATGTGGCTGAGCCCACTGATATTCGCCTCAGGGTAGAAGCGCTGCTTGAGTTGGGTGTCGTCGTGGATCTGACGTGTCATTTGGGAGCCTTGGACAGCGCGTGTCGTCCGCTGGTCTGCGAACTGCCGTACTGGGTGTAGGAATGGCTGTCCGACCCGGCATGTGCGGGCGCCATGGTGAAGGCTACCCCGAGCAACTGCGCACCGACATTCTGCAGACTCGCCACCGAATGCTCGAGTTGTTCGCGCCGGGTCTTGCCGTAGCGCGTCACCAGGAGCACTCCGTCGACGCTGGCCGCCAGCACGGACGCATCGGCAACGGCGAGTAGCGGTGCAGAATCCACGATCACGTAGTCGTAGTCCCCGCGTAGCTGGGCGAGCACCTTCTTTGCCGACTGCGATCCCAGCAGTGCGCTCGGGTTCGGCGGAATGGGACCCGATGCGAGCACGGTCAGGCCTGGATAGCGGGTGGGCTGCACCGACTCACGCAGTGTGGATCCGCCGCTGAGTACCGTGCTGAATCCGACCTTGCCGATCAAGTCGAGATACGTGTGCACCTTCGGGCACCGTAGATCGCCGTCGACGAGCACCACGTTGTGCTCGGTTTCGGCCAGCGCGAGTGCCAGATTGATGGCTGTCGTCGACTTGCCCTCACCAGAAACGGAACTGGTGAGCATGATCACCCGTGGTGGGTTGTCCACGTTTAGGAACTGGAGGTTGGTGCGCAACTTCCTGAAAGCCTCGGTGGTGACGGAGTTCTTTCCCTCGAAGGCGATGGCCGCCCGCCTGCGCAGATCCTTGTTGAGTGGGATGCGGCCGGCGACGCCGACACCGGCGATGTCCTCGACCGTAGGGCCGTCCTTGACCGTGTTGTCCAACATGTCGCGAACGATCGCCAGGCCTATCCCGGCGAGCAGGCCCAGCACGACTCCGACGATGATGTTTCGGAAAGCGTTCGGCACCAAGGGGCTGTCGGCAGCCATTGCTCGTTGCTCGACGAAGATGCGAGCGTCGCTGACGCCGTCGGCATTGGGTGTTTCGACCTCGCGCACCATCGCGACAAATTCGTCCGTCAGGGTATTGGCGATGTCCCGGGCCTGAACGGGGGAGGGGTCCGTAACGTAGAGCTTGATGAGGACCGAGTCGAGCTTGGCATTGGCCTCGATCTGGTTCTGGAGTTCCTCGGCCGTCATATCGAGATCGAGGCTGTCGATGGTGCGCTGGGCCAAGGTGTGACCGGTGAGAAGCTCGGAGTAGGAAATCACCCGCTCCTGAGAGAATCGGTTGCCCTGATAGGTCTCGGCCAGGGACGCGCCGGGTGCGGTGGCCACGAAAAGTCTTGTGGAAGACTGGTATAGCGGTGTCGTCAGCAGAGTGATGGCAATAGAGCACAGCACGACGACGCCCATCGTCACGCACACGGTCACCCAGCGGGCACGCAACAGCTTGACATACTCCTGCAGGTTCAAGGTTGCACCTCCGCTCGTGGCACCCGAGTTGTCAGACCGACCATGTTCGATCGAATAAAACTGTGCGTCTTGCTTTTACGTGACGAACACGCAGACACGGATACTACGTCTGTCCGGGTGATTGCAGCGGCGCAATCGAAAGGTGTTTTTCGGCAGACCGTTTCGGATCGCCAGCGACCACGCATCGAGATACGTCGAGCAGCGCGGGTACCCGTTGTCATTGGTGCGGCTGTATGGCCAGCCTGGATTAATCTGCGGCAGAGCGGTATTGAGCTGTCGGCTGCGGCATCGAGCCGACGCCATCGCGGTTTCCGCATGGATGCGCCTACTGGCTGCCGTCGTGGGGGATTGACGGCCGAGTCATGTCGCGCGACCCGATACACATGGTGCGGGCGCTGCTCGGCGATGAAACTCGCAAACGAAAGTGCGGGCTACGGGTAGCCATACCACCCCCTGCCTTTGGCGCGATAAAGTGTGACCAATATCTCAAAGCCTGACGCCGAAGTCAATTAGTTTCGGCTGGTAGGCGCGCTTTTGGTGTCACGCGACCGGTGGTGTCGGGTGTTTGCCGGCGACGATGATTGCATAGGCAAATATCGCGCTGGCGGGTGGGCCCGGTCGAAATGTAGCCCCAGAGCCGGCGATCGTGAGAACGTGCTGGCTGGGCCCGCAATTTCGGCGGTGTCAAACTTAGCCAGAACCGTGAGCGGTCACGTGTATTGTGCGAGCTGGACGTCAGTTCGGTTGTCGGGCAGGAGAATCGGCTACTTCGCCATCTCGAACTGATTACGTCAACATGGCCCGCCCGGGAGGCATCGGCGCTGCCGGTCGGATTCCAGCGGGCCTCAGATGTCGTGACTACCCGTAGGCCCGGTTCGGGGTCCGTAGCGCTCGGCGTAGGCCCGGTGCACGTGCGCATTACGTTCCCGGGAGATCGCGTCGACGAGGTAGGGGTTGAGTCCGTGCTTGGCCAGCATGTGTCGGCGCCACACCTTGTTGAGGGCGTGTGAGAAGAAGACGAACGGGATGAAGATCGGCAACGTCATGCTCACGTGCAGATACAGCGACATGGGGATGAACCAGATGGGAGCCAGGATCAGGATGGCCGGCAACGCGACCCGGCACATCATGCGGATCGTCGCGCCGGGGCCGGCCAGGTCGGCGGCGACCCACGCGCGCATCGAATCGGGCAACCGCTTGCCGTAGCAGTAGGTGATGTATTGCCACGCCCGGGGGGAGCTCTGATAGGTCCGCATTTCGGCGAGCCTAGCCCTTGGTATGATGGATTGCGAATTGTTGCAATCCATCAAGTAGTGAGAGTGGTGACGTGTGATGGATAGCTTGTCCGGTGGTCCCGAACAGCCGCTGTATGAGATCAAGGCCAATCTGTTCAAGGCGCTTGCTCACCCGGCGCGGATCCGCGTGCTGGAGATTCTGTCCACCAGTGCCACCCCTACACCGGTGAGCACCATTCTGGCCGACAGTGATATCGAAGCGACCCAACTCTCGCAGCACCTGGCCGTCTTAAAACGACATCACGTGGTCCGCGGGCAGCGGGTCGGCAATGCCGTGTTCTATGAGCTGGCCCATCCGAAGATCGCCGAATTGCTGGTCATCGCACGGATATTCCTGACCGACACGCTCTCCGCGCAAAGCGATCAACTCACCGTGATCGGGTCGCTACCCCCCATCGGCACTGCCCGGTGACGAGTCGCGCTTTTCGCGACAACGTGCTGGCGCTGCTGCCCCAACGTGGTGACTACGCCGGCCTGCAACGGTCCTGGCAGCGCGATGCGCTCGCCGGTGTCACCGTCGGAGTCGTCGCCCTTCCGCTGGCGCTGGCGTTCGGGATCAGCTCGGGTGTGGGCGCGGCCGCCGGTCTGGTGACCGCAGTGGTCGCCGGGGTCGTCGCCGCGGTCTTCGGTGGCTCACATGTCCAGGTTTCCGGTCCGACCGGCGCGATGGCCGTGGTGCTCGCCCCGATCGTCGCCCAGCACGGTGCCGGCAGTGTCGCGGTCGTGACGGTCATGGCCGGTGTCTTGGTGGTGGTCGCCGGAGTGAGTGGACTGGGCCGTGCGGTCACCTTCATACCGTGGCCCGTCATAGAGGGGTTCACCCTTGGTATTGCGATCATCATCTTCCTGCAGCAGATACCCTCTGCGATAGGCCAATCCGCCCCACAAGGGCAGCGTCCCCTGGCGGCCGCGGCGCAGGTGTTCGCCGATGCAGAAGCGTCGACGCTGCGGCCCGCACTCGTCGTGGTGGCGGTGGTTGTCCTACTGATGGGTGTCCTGCCGCGTCTGCATCCGGCGATCCCGTCATCGTTGGTGGCGGTAGTCGCCGCCACCGTATTGGCCTCGGCGACGGGGTTGACGACCGCCCGTATCGGGGCATTGCCATCGCAGCTACCCGCTCCGGTGTGGCCTCAGCTCGATATCGCCACCGCCCATACCCTCCTGGGGTCGGCGCTGGCCATCGCCGCACTGGCGGGAATCGAATCGCTGTTGTCCGCGCGGGTCGCGGCGACGATGTCGGAGGCCGGCGGTTACGACCCCAACCGCGAACTCGTAGGGCAGGGGCTGGCCTCGGTGGCCGCAGGGTTTTTCGGAGGGATGCCCGCGACGGGAGCGATCGCCCGCACCGCGGTCAATGTGCGAGCCGGCGCCCGCACCCGGGTATCGGCGATCACACATTCGATCCTGCTACTCGGTGTCGTCTACCTCGTCAGCGGCCCGGTCGGCGCAATTCCGTTGGCGGCGTTGGCCGCCGTGCTGATGGTCACCGCTGCCCGGATGATCTCGTGGCATGTCATCGCGAGGATCGTCCGCTCCGGCCGCTCTGCCGGTGTCACCTTCGCGATCACCGCGGTGGTCACCGTGTGTTTCGACCTGATCCAGGCCGTCGAGATCGGGATCCTCGTGACCGCGGTCTTCGCGCTGTCCGCCCTGGCCCGACGCAGCGGTGTCCGCCGCGAAGAGGTGCCGTTCCCCTACCAGCCCGGCGATGAGCACATCGCCGTGCTGCGGGTGGACGGCGCGATGTTCTTCGGTGCGGCTGAGCGCATCTCGGTCGAGATCCTCGATGCCTTCAATCCGGAAACGACTGTGGTGATCATTCGTCTGTCACAGCTCGGCATGCTCGACGCCACCGGCGCACACACGCTGGCCCGCATCGCCCAGGATCTCGAATCGCGGGGGATCACCGTCATCATCAAAGGCGTCCAAGCCGAGCACCGCAGCATGCTCGCAAACGTCGGCATCATCGAATCGCTGCGTCACGAGAACCACCTGATCGACACCATGGAAGAAGCCGTCCGGCACGCCCGTCGTCACGCCACCGCCGAGGACGGGCTACCCCGCGACAAGCCCGGCAAGGAGGCCTCCGTTGGCTGACACCGTGGACTGCGGGGCGACGGCGGATCAGCTCCTGACCTGGCGTGCGCTACACCGAGCGGACTCCCTGCTGTTCGCTCAGCTGAACGACGGACTGCGTGCCGGCGCGGGCATCACCTACTTCGAACGCGAAGTCCTCGATGCCTTGTATCGGGGCGGCGGGCGGCTACGCATGGGCACCTTGGCCGCCGAACTGATGATCTCGCGGAGCGGGACGACACGGCTGGTCGCGCGGATGGAGAAATGCCACTGGGTGCGACGTGAATCCGTGCCCGAGGACCGTCGGTCCACGTGGGCCGAGTTGACCGACGCCGGTCACGATCTCCTGGTCGGGGCGCAACCGGTCGTCAACGCGGTGGTGGCCACCTTCTTCGGCCGGCACGTGTCGACCGTCGCCCTCCAGACCTGCGCCGTCGCACTGAGCACGCTCACCGACGCCAACCGGGGGCCGGGGTGAGGCCGCCTCAGGCGGAGAAGTTCGACTTCAGCTCGCCGATGATGTCATCCCAGAGTGGTTCTGGCAGTTCATGTCCCATACCGTCGAAGAGCACCAGCCGTGCCCCGGGAATGGCTCGGGCGATCGCGCGGCCACCCGACGGGCGCATCAGCTTGTCCGC
>JBPPMV010000406.1:0-7144 GCA_051306235.1 Mycobacterium sp.
CTGACTCCCTGAGCGATGGGGCCTCGCGGTCCGTCAGACACTACACCTAGTGGCCGACAAACCGAACAGATACAAGATGTTCTGAACAACATTCATGGAATTCCCTGGTCGTAACCGCTTGGACACGTCCGTGATCGGCGTGTCGCACGTCACATTTCGGTCCGTGTCGCGCCTACGTCCACCACGCTGGCGACCCTCACACCGATGAGCGGGCGCAGCGGCCCAGATCACGCCGGTCAGCAAAGCAATGGCCGTGGCAACGGCCCCATACCTGACGAACACGCAGCATGAGCCGCCGCTCGGTGGTCGTCGGCAAAGTGCCCTTCGGCAACATCACGTCGGCCCGGCCCCAGGAACGACAAAAGGGACCGGACACCACTGTGTCCGGTCCCGTCTGCCGATCGACGTGTCAGCCGACCTCGGCGACCAGTTTCCCGACGACCTCACGCACGCTCGCCGCCACCTCGGCGTGCTCGCGCGGGTGCTTGTCGTCGAGGGTTTTCGACGGGAACGCGAGCTTGAGATCCTCGACCTCCCGCGGGCCCGCGATGGCGAAGGACTTGCGCGTCTCGTCCTGCGCCCACACGCCGCCGTACTGGCCGAGTGCGGTACCGATGACGGCGAAGGGCTTGTCCTTGAGCGCGCCGTTGCCCCACGGCCGGGACAGCCAGTCGATGGCGTTCTTGAGCACTCCGGGGATGGAGCCGTTGTATTCGGGCGTGACGACCAGTGCCGCACCGGCCGCCGCAGCGGCATCGCGCAGAGCGCGTACCGGCTCGGGGACATCCGAGTTGTCGATGTCCTCGTTATAGAACGGCAGCTCGCCGAGGCGGTCGAACACCGCAAGTGTGACGCCCTCGGGGGCCGATTCGACGGCGAGTTCGGCCAGCTGTCGGTTGATCGACGCGGCGCGCAAGCTCCCGACGAGCACCAGCACCTTGGTATCAGTGCTGTCCTGGTTCTGTGCCATGGTGAAGTTCCCTTTCCCGTTTTGCATGATCCTCCTATAGCTTAACCGGACTGTAGTCCGAATAATTCCGGCTGAGTTAAAGTGCAGGTGTGGGCGCCCCCGACCAGCCGAACGTGCTGTCGCTCAGCACGGCCGCACCGACCGAACGCGGTGATGCGGCGCGCAACCGTGCACTTCTGCTCGACGCCGCCCGCGAGCTCATCGCCGAACGCGGTGCCGATGCGGTCTCCATGGACGACGTCGCCGCCGCCGCAGGGGTCGGCAAGGGCACGCTGTTCCGGCGTTTCGGCAGTCGCTCGGGACTCATGATCGTCCTGCTCGACGAGGACGAGGTCGCTGAGCAGCAGGCCTTCATGTTCGGGCCGCCACCGCTGGGCCCCGGCGCACCACCGCTGGATCGCCTGCTGGCATATGGCCGCAGCCGACTGCGCTTCGTCCACATCCATCGCGCGCTGCTCTCCGATGCCGCACGCGATCCGCACACCCGGTTCAACGCACCTGCGACCCTGCATCGCACCCACGTCCGGATGTTGCTCCAATCCGCAGGCACCACAGGCGATCTCGATGCCCAAGCCGATGCGCTACTGGCTCTGCTCGACGCCGACCGGGTGGCCCACGAACTGACCGATCACGGTAAGACCCTGGAGCAGCTCGGCGACGCCTGGGACACCGTCGCCCGCAAGCTCTGTGGCACGTGAGCCACTGGATCCTGCATGTCGACCTGGACCAGTTCCTGGCCTCGGTCGAACTACAACGCCATCCCGACCTGGTGGGCCTGCCGGTCATCGTGGGCGGCAGCGGGGACCCCACCGAGGCCCGCAAGGTCGTGACCTGCGCGTCCTATGAGGCACGCGCATTCGGCGTGCACGCGGGCATGCCACTGCGCATCGCGGCCCGTAAATGCCCCGACGCCACCTTCCTGCCCTCGGATCCGCCGGCCTATGACGAGGCCTCCGAACGGGTCATGGGGTTGCTGCGCGATCTCGGCCACCCGCTGGAGGTGTGGGGATGGGACGAGGCGTATCTCGGCGCCGACGTACCCGACCCCGTCGACCTCGCCGAACGGATCCGCGCCGTCATCGCCGCCGAGACCGGGCTGTCCTGCTCGGTCGGCATCAGCGACAACAAACAACGCGCCAAGGTGGCCACCGGGTTCGGTAAGCCCGCCGGGATCTTCGTCCTGACCGCCGACAACTGGATGACCCTGATGGGTGACCGCACCGTGGACGCGCTGTGGGGCGTCGGACCCAAGACGGCCAAAAAGCTTGCCGCCATGGACATCCATACCGTCGCCGACCTGGCGGCCACCGACGCCACCACCCTGACCGCGGCCTTCGGACCCAGCACCGGACTGGGGATCCTGCTGCTGGCCAAGGGCGGTGGCGATACCGAGGTCAGCTCCGCGCCCTGGGTGCCGCGGTCCCGGAGTCATGTAGTGACCTTTGCTCACGACCTCACCGATCGCACCGAGATGGACAGTGCCGTAACCGATCTCGCCACCCGGACACTGGCCGAGATCGTCGCCGAGGGACGCACCGTGGCCCGCGTTGCGGTGACGGTGCGCACCAGCACATTCTTCACCAGGACCAAGATCCGCAAGCTCGCCCGACCCGGCACCGACCCGGTCCCGATCACCGCCCAGGCACTGGCCCTGCTGGACGATTTCGAGCTGGACCGCCCCATCCGGCTGCTGGGCGTCCGGCTGGAACTTGAGCCACCGTGCTGAGCACCGTCGCGATCCGGGGCTACCGCTCGCTGCGGGATATCGTGCTGCCACTGGGCGATCTGACGGTGGTCACCGGCGCCAACGGCACCGGCAAGTCCTCGGTGTACCGGGCCCTGCGACTGTTGGCGGACTGCGGCAGCGGGGCCGTCATCGGATCGCTGGCCCGCGAGGGCGGCCTGGAATCGGTACTGTGGGCCGGCCCTGAACAGACCTCCGCGGCACGGCGCACCGGTAAGACTCAAGGCACCACCCGCACGCGCCCGGTGTCGCTCGAACTGGGCTTCGCCTCCGATGATTTCGGTTATCTGATCGATCTCGGGATACCCCAGTACGCAGGCCCGAACTCGTACTTCGCCCGAGATCCGGAGATCAAACGGGAAGCGATCTTCGCCGGCCCGGTCCTGCGACCGGCGGCGACGCTGGTGCAGCGGACCCGTGATTACGCCGAGGTCAGCGCCGAGACCGGCCGGGGCTTCGACAAACTGTCCCAGTCACTGCCCAGCTATCGCAGCGTGCTGGCCGAGTTCGCCGACCCGGGCGCCCATCCCGAACTGGCGGCGATACGAGAACGGTTGCGCGGCTGGCGGTTCTATGACGGGTTCCGGGTCGACGCCGACGCCCCGGCCCGCCGCCCGCAGATCGGCACCCGCACTCCGGTGCTCTCCGATGACGGTGCGGACCTGGCGGCCGCCGTCCAGACCATCATCGAGGTCGGTCTCGGCGACCTGCACCGCGCGGTGGCCGATGCGTTCGACGGTGCCCGGCTCTCGGTGGCGGTGCGCGACGAAGGTACTTTCGAGTTGCAGCTTCACCAGACCGGCATGCTGCGACCGTTGCGGGCCGCCGAATTGTCCGATGGCACACTGCGTTTCCTGCTGTGGGGGGCGGCCCTGTTGAGCCCGCGACCACCGTCACTGATGGTGCTCAACGAACCCGAGACCTCACTGCACCCCGATCTGGTGCCACCACTGGCCGGGATGATCAGGTCCGCCGCCGCGAGCACCCAGGTGGTCGTGGTCACCCACTCGGCCGGGCTGGTCGAGCTGCTGCGCGCCGAATCGAAGGTCGAACTGGTCAAGGAATGGGGCGAAACCCGCATCGACGGACAGACGATGCTCTCCGGGCCGCCGTGGGATTGGGGCAAGCGCTGACCCACCGGGCGCCGCACCACCTACCATCGACACGCATGAGCGAGCGAATCATCGGCGCAGCCGTGTTGGGCATTCTGTTGCTGACCGGGTGCGGCACCGGATCGGAACCGGCGGACACCTCCACGGTCGCACCGGTATCGACGACCACCACCACCAACACGGAGACGACAACCCGGACGACGACGACGCCGACCAGGACCGGGGCACCGAGTACGCCCGGATTCGCACCGGCACCCGGCGGCGATCTGGCGCCGGCCTAGCTCCGGGACTTCGGTCGCAGCGCCCGGGTGAACAGCACGTTCACCTGCCGCATGGCCACGCTGTAGGGCCACCACGCCACCCGCTTGAACGCGTACAGCGCGCGGATGTCCGGGGAGGTGTAGACCATGAACCGGTTGCGGCGCACACCCGTCAAGATCTTCTCGGCGGCCTTCTCCGGGGAGATGGCATGCCCGGCGAACCGGTTCACCCACTTGGCCACCCGCGGATCCTCGCGGTCCACGCCGGCGATCTGAACCGTCTGTACCAGACCGGTTTTCACCGCACCGGGCACCACCACCGACACCCCGATCCGGTGCCGGGCCAGATCGAAGCGCAGCACCTCACTGAGCCCGCGCAGCCCGTACTTGCTGGCGCTGTAGGCCGCGTGCCAGGGCAGCGCGACGATACCGGCCGCCGAGGACACGTTGACCAGGTGTCCCCCACGTCCGGCGGCGACCATCGGCGGCACGAAAGTCTCGATGACGTGGATCGGCCCCATCAGGTTGACGTCGACCATCGACTTCCAATGCTGATGGGTCAGCGTCGAGACGGTGCCCCACGCCGAGATCCCGGCGATGTTCATCACGATATCCATTGCGCCGTGGGCAGACTCGACATCGGCGCCGAAGGCCGAGACGGCGTCGTAGTCGGAGATGTCCAGTGCCCGGTGAGCTGGCACCTGCGCGCCGAGGGCCTGCACATCGGCGACGGTGGTCGCCAAACCGTCGGCATCGCGGTCGGTGAGGTAGAGCTCGGCCCCCTGACGTGCCAGGTTCAATGCCGTCGCGCGGCCGATACCGCTGGCCGCGCCGGTGAGCAGGACCCGTTTCCCCGTGAACCTGTCTGCCTGACCCATGGTCTCGACCCTACCGAGTCAGTCCTCCCAGGACGCCGCGGTTCCCCACAACGCGCTCAGCCACAGCCGCTCCAGGACCTCGACGGCCCGCACCGGATCGGTGTCCCGCCCGACGAATGCCGCATCCTGGGACAGCGTCCACGCGGTGGTCGCGGTCAGCATGCGCACCAGGGCCGGGATGTCATCGGAGATGGGCCGGATACCCTTGCGCACCTCGTCCTCGACGACGCCGACGATCTTGGCGATCACCAGATCCTCGAAATCGTTCATGATGTCGCTGATCTGCGCGTCGGTGTTGCGGGCGGCGGTGCAGGCAGCCATCACCGGGTCGTTGGTGGTGAAGACCGCCGCGGCGCTGCCGACCATCCGCTTGGCGAACGCGGCGGGTGATTCGCCCGGGTCGCGCGGAGCGAAGTTGTGGGTGAGCACGTCCAGTTCGGCCAACGCGTCCTTGACGATGAAGGCCAGCACCTCATATTTGGAATCGAAGTAGAAGTAGAAGCCCGATCGGGCCACTCCGGCGCGCTCACTGATCATGCTGACCGACAGATCGGCGAAGGGGCGGGCGACCATCAGCTCACGCACCGCCTTGACGATCGCATCGCGTTGGCGGTCCCCGCGAGTGCGACGAGTCTCGGACTCCGTCTCTGGGATGGCGCTCATGACATCAAACCTTTGCACCGCGCCACGCCAGATCAAAACTTGACATGCGTCAAGTCTGGCATACAGGATGGGTTTCAAGAGTGAGATCCGCCACATGGCCCGCCGATGCGGCGACCCGGTGCGGAGCGACGGCTTAGGAGATTCGAGATGGCGACCATCAGCACCCCGAGCTACCTGCTGGATCAGGCCAAACGCCGGTTCACCCCCACGGTCAACACCATCCCCGGCATGGGCGCCCTCGAGCAACGTCTGCTCAACCACGAGTGGAAGCAGCACATCCTGGCCGAACCGCCGGCCGGCAGCGGCCTCAAGGCGATCGCAGGCGACTCGGGCCTGCCATTGGTCGGGCACATCATCGAGATGTTCCGCGAGGGCGCGGACTTCCCGTTGCACCTCTACAACACCCGCGGCCCGATCACCTTCGCCGATTCGCCGATCCTGCCGTCGATCGTCGCGCTCGGCCCGGACGCCACCCAGACCATCTTCTCCAACCGCAACAAGGACTACTCGCAGAAGGGCTGGCACCCGGTCATCGGGCCGTTCTTCAACCGCGGCCTGATGATGCTGGACTTCGAGGAACACATGTTCCACCGGCGGATCATGCAGGAGGCCTTCACCCGGACCCGGCTGAGCGGATACGTCGAGCACATCGACCAGGTCACCAAGACGGAGGTGGCCGCCTGGCCCACCGATGACGCCCGCTTCCTGTTCCACCCGGCGATGAAGGAACTGACGCTGGACATCGCCTCGGTGGTGTTCATGGGCCACGAGCACGGCGGCCATGACCACGAACTCGTCACCAAGGTCAACGATGCGTTCGCCACCACCACCCGCTCCGGCGGCGCCATCCTGCGGTTCAGCGTGCCGCCGTTCAAATGGTGGCAGGGGCTGCGGGCCCGCAAGGTCCTGGAGGACTACTTCGTCGAGCGCATCAAGGAGCGCCGCAACGCCGGTGGCACCGACATGCTCTCGGTGCTGTGCCACACCACCGACGAGGACGGGAACTCCTTCTCCGACGAGGACATCGTCAACCACATGATCTTCCTCATGATGGCCGCGCACGACACCACGACGTCGACGGCGACGACCATCGCCTACAACCTGGCGGCCAACCCCGAGTGGCAGGACCGCTGCCGCGACGAGTCCGACCGACTCGGTGACGGCCCGCTGGACATCGAGGCGCTGGACAAGCTGGAGACCCTCGATCTGGTGATCAACGAGTCACTGCGGATGGTCACCCCATTGCCGTTCAACATGCGCCAGACGGTGCGCGACACGGATCTGCTGGGTTATTACGTGCCGGCCGGCACCAATGTGGTGACCTGGCCGGGGATGAACCACCGGCTGCCCGAGCTGTGGACGGACCCGGACAGGTTCGACCCGGACCGCTTCGCCGAGCCGCGCAGCGAGCACAAGAAGCACCGCTACGCCTTCGCCCCGTTCGGCGGGGGCGCACACAAATGCATCGGCATGGTGTTCGGCCAACTCGAGATCAAGACGATCATGCACCGGACGCT
>JBPPMV010000407.1:0-2331 GCA_051306235.1 Mycobacterium sp.
GCGGTGACGTCCAAACCCGTCGCTCTGATCACCGGACCGACATCCGGTCTCGGGGAGGGTTTCGCCCGACGTCTCGCCGCTGACGGTTTCGACCTCGTCCTGGTGGCCCGCGATATCGCGCGCCTGGACCAGCTGGCCGCCGAACTGCGCACCGACGCCGGCGTCACCGTCGAGGTGCTCCCCGCCGACCTGGCCGTCGCCGACGATCGGCAGCGGGTCGTCGACCGACTGTCCGCCGGGGTGCACACCCTGATCAACAATGCCGGGTTCGGCACGTCCGGGGAGTTCTGGAGCGCCGACTACGCGCAGCTGCAATCCCAGCTCGACGTCAACGTCACCGCCGTCATGCAACTGACCCATGCCGCGCTGCCGCCGATGCTGGCCGCCGGGGCGGGCACTGTCATCAACGTGGCCAGCGTGGCCGGTCTGCTACCCGGACGTGGCTCCACCTACTCGGCGTCCAAGTCCTGGGTCATCGCGTTCTCCGAGGGACTGGCCAACGGTCTCGGCGGTACCGGGGTCGGTGTGCACGCGCTGTGCCCGGGCTTCGTGCACACCGAGTTTCACGAGCGGGCCGGTATCGAGATGTCCGGCACCCCGTCCTGGTTCTGGCTCGAGGTGCCCGACGTCGTGCGCGACTGCCTGGCCGACGCCGCCAAGGGCGATATTGTCATCATCCCGGGGCTCCAGTACAAGGCGCTCACCGTGGGCAGCCGTTTCGTCCCGCGAAAACTGTTGCGCGGCTTGACCAAACGGGTCGGTAAGGGCCGCGGGCGGACCTGAATGCGATGGAAACGGACGGTGGCGGCCTCGCTGGCGGTGCTGATGCTCGCGGCGTGCTCGAGCAGCGACGACTCCGCGGGCCCCTTCGGCACCCAGCAGGCGACGGTTGGTGAATCTCTGTCGGTGCTCGGCTGGAATGTCTCGGTGTCCAACCTGCGCTTCGAGGGCGATCAGGTGCTCATCGACGTCGACGCCGCGGTCGCCCAGGACGGCGCCGAGCACGCGGCCCCGGAGAGCCTGCGTTTCGGTCTGTACGGCGCGCTGGCCCATCCCATCGAAGCCAACGCGATCGGCGGCTGTGATTCCGCGACGGACCTGAGCCTGCAACCACTGACCATGCGCGACCCCCAACGTCTCAGCGGCACAGCATGTCTGGGACCTCTTCGGGATCAGAGCCAGGTCCGCGGGGTGTACCTGTACTCCCCGAAGGACCGGATGCCGAAGACCACCGTCGCCTACGCGGCGGCGTTCCCGGTCGGTCTGGCCCCCACGAGTAACGTCGATACCGGCCTGGCGCTGCGCTCGACCAGCGTCGACGCCTTCAAGGCCGACGGCTCGCAACTGGCGCCGACCGCCCTCGGTGACCCGGAGGCGTTCACCGGAAACGGCTACATGCTGATGGGACTGTCGATCGACGGTCTCGCCGAGCGGTACCAGGACGATTCGGTGGCCCGGGGTGGCCCGCTGATGGTGCTCACCGCGCCGACACTGCCCGGAATCGGTCTCTCCCATGCCTGTTCGGTGTACGGGTCCTCACTGCTGGTGCTGCCCGATGCGGCGCGCGACGCCGTCGCCATCCGGGCCTCGATGTGCACCCAGGGCGAGATCAGCGCCGCACTGCTCTACCCGTCGGTCTCGGTGGTCGGCACCCACGCGGCGCTGTGGACCACCGGTGACTGAACCGGCCGGTCCGACCGAATGGGGCGAGGCCCCCGGTGTCGGACCCTGGGACGGGCCGCTCCCGGACGATCCACGCTATGACCGGGACCTGTTGCGCGACGGGGACGCCCGCAATGTCGTCGACGCCTACCGGTACTGGACGCGCGAGGCGATCACCGCCGATATCGACACCCGTAGGCACCCGTTGCACATCGCCATCGAGAACTTCGGCAGCGATGCCAATATCGGCACCGTGGTGCGCACCGCCAATGCGTTCGCGGTGGACACCGTGCACATCGTGGGCCGCCGACGGTGGAACCGCCGGGGCGCCATGGTCACCGACCGTTACCAACGGCTCCGTCATCACGACTCGACCACGGCGCTGCTGGAGTTCGCTTCCGGTGCAGGTCTGGCCGTCGTCGCCGTCGACAACGTGCCCGGCTCCCAGCCCCTCGAACATGCCACCCTGCCGCGGGACTGCCTGCTGGTGTTCGGGCAGGAGGGGCCCGGCATTACACCCGAAGCCTCCGCGGGCGCTGAGTTCACCATCTCCATCGCGCAGTTCGGCTCGACCCGCAGCATCAACGCCGGCGTCGCCGCCGGAATCGCCATGCACGCCTGGATCCGTACGCATGCCGACACATCCCGGGCCTGGTAGGGCAGGATCTA
>JBPPMV010000408.1:0-21613 GCA_051306235.1 Mycobacterium sp.
TGTCGATTGTCAAACTGGATGGCGAACGTCACCGCTTCTAGCGGCGCCTTTTCCATGATAGTCACCGAGATGGCGGAGCGATTTCGGTCATCTAAGTGGCAAAAGTCGGAACGGTACGGTGGTGCCAGTCGTGGGCCCGCCGTCGGTCTGGCGTTTGCAGGCCACTCAGTCCGATGCCCGGGCGCATTCCCATATTAGTATAGACATATGCGCATATCGCTATGTATCCTTAGCGTGGCCGCGGAGCCACGAAAGAAGCACGGAAAGCCTGATGAACCACAGCGACCGGCGCAGGCTTCCAGAACCGCCGCCTCGACCACTGAGGAACTCGCGATATGGCAACCGCAGCACTTGCTCTTTACGGGATATTCATCGTCTCGGGCTTCGGATGGCGTAGTTATCGCCAATGGCGCCTCACGGGTTCGACAGGCATGCGGGGTTTTCACGGCCGCCCCGGATCGTTGGAGTGGCTCGCCGGCGCCGGATTCGTGGTGGCGATCTTGCTGGGCGCTCTGGCCCCCCTGCTGCAATGGTTGGGTGTGCTGTCGCCAGTGGCCTGGCTTGATCATTGGGCGGTGCACACGCTAGGAGCTTTCGCAGCGATCCTGGGCATCGCCGGGACACTGTTAGCGCAGGAGTCGATGGGCGAGTCATGGCGCATCGGCGTCGACGCCAGCGAAACTACCCGACTGATCGACAATGGGGTCTTCAAACTGGTTCGAAACCCCATCTTTACCGCCATGCTGATCTTCGGAGCCGGTGTAGCGCTCCTCGCTCCGAATGGGTTGGCGTTGCTCGCCTTCGCCACCTTGGCCACGTCCATTGAGCTACAGGTGCGGATAGTTGAAGAGCCCTATCTACGGCGGACGCACGGCTTGCATTACGCGGAATACACCAGCCGGGTGGGACGCTTCATCCCTGGACTCGGTCGAAGTTCCACGACTGTCTGAGTTGCGCATGCAGGCAGGCGCCGTTGCCCCACTGCTTCGTGCCCGGTCGCTGTCTTAGCCGCCGAATAAGAGGTAGAGCCCCACGAAGGTGTAGCCGACCATAGTGAGCATCATGGCGAGTTGACCGCTGATTTGATGCCGCACAGGGAGGACCTGCAGCGCCTTGTCGTGTGCAGCGATGACCGCCACGATGTGGCCGACGACCACGCATGCCACTTTGATGGTCCACAGCACCGAGGGGTGCTCAGAGAGCACGTACCAGACGTCGGTCCTGTCGAGACCAAACAGATGCCATCCCCGTCCCAAGGGGTCAGCGAGCCGAACCACCGTTTCCTGCCCGCGCTCGACCAGGTACGACAGATAGTGGGCGAAAATGTAGCCAACAACGATGGGGATCAGTGAGTGGGCCAGTTGTCCCGGCAACTGCTGACGCTGCTTCCGATCGACCCCACCTGTAGCCCGTGCGGCACCGCAAAATGTAACTCCTACAACCGAAACGAAGGTGAGCAGTCCTACGGTTCGCACCAACGAAGCCCCTGCGCTGTCGCTGAGTACCGGTAGCGAGGAAGCATGGCGATCGACGAAGTTCCTGAAGGTCGGTGATTGGGAGAAGCTGTCGAAGGCAGTCGACCCGAGCAGCACCGCTAGGACCGCCACTGTCCCCGGCCGGACGGGCATTGTGGGCAGGTGATCGAGGGGGTTGATCAACGAGACCCGTCCTGTACCGGCATTGCGGGCAAAAGGTGCGAGCCGAGAGACCGCAACGCTGTACACCTCGAACGGATCTGCTCGCGAGAACCACTGCGAGCCGTACACGCATGCCCCGAGACCCATGACTAGGGCGTAAATCAACAGCCAGGCTTTGATTGCCGACGTAGACCCCGGATCGGGGGCGGCTAGTTCTAGCCAGACGAACGCGAATAGCCCCAATACCGCTGGCCAAAATCCCCATAATTCTGGGTATTTTCGCCGTGGCAACGACTCCCCGTTTCCATGGCGCGCCATGCCGGCCAGACGATAAACGGTGCGTACCGGCGAGATGATTCGCCACAAAGGTCCCACGCACACCGAAATGGCGACCAACCCAACCCACAGAAGCACGTAGAACACACCGGGGAGTGGATTGCCGCTTCCTGTGGGGCCCCATACCGACGACGCGGCCACCCAGATGGTGAACAACAGTGCCGCCGTCGCCGCGGTCCAGCGCACTGCCGCGGAGTCCACGACGCGGGTCACCCATGCAGGCAGCTCATGTCCAGAATGGGCGGGGTCAAAGCGAGGTTTTCTCCATGCCAGCGCCACGATGGCGAAAGTTGCGGTCAGGGCCCAGGCCGCGCCGATCAGGGCGAATGACAGTGGCACCGGCAGATCGGTGGAGCCGCCCACGCCGTGCGCGAGCACGGTAACGCTTTGGCGCACCGTTATGGCCGGACTTCGATCGTCAAAACCGTGCGATCAAGATCGTGGAGTTCTACATCTACCCGGCCGGGAACATCGACGGTGAACTCGAACTTCTGTCCGGAACCGGCCTGGATGTCAAAGGTGTACTCCGGCACCGAATGCACGTGAAGTTGATCTGCGACGTCGCTGTCGATCATCAACACGATCGGTCGACCGGCAACAGCTTGGGCCTGGCCATTCGTCGGAGTCACGACGCCGCCGGCAATGCCAACATTGATCACGGTGCTAGCTGTGTCTTCTGCAGCTGCCGAAGCGGTGGCGGGACCCTGGCTCGACTGCGTGACCGTGGTCTCGCCGGGGGTCGGACTGCCCGTCGTCTGAGAGGCTTCCGGTGGTGCGCCGCAACCAATTACGAAGGCGCATGTCGTCGCGGCGATAGAGCTGCGGAATTTCTGTCGGCGATTGTTCATCACTGTCCTTCCGCCGCTGAGGGCGGCGCTTCCGGCACGAGTGGATCCGGCGGACGGCGGCGGTCACGACGGATGACGAAAGCAACCACGCCGGCGACCACAAATGCTGGGACGAAGGCCGGCAAGGCCATCCACAGACCCACGTCGGTGGCCATCAAAATGACCGGTGGTGCGCTCATCGTGGTCCTCGGGCGACGAGCCGGCGTGGAACCGCCCAACCGGGGCTACACCAACTGGCCCTTCCCATGGAATTGGCCTCCGCTCTGTTCGCGCCGCCAGCGCCGGTGCCATCTCGTCGGTACCGACTATCGGTCGAACTTGTCTACCACCGACTACACAGCAAAGCGATGACCTACCCGCGAGGTTTGCAGGAAAGATACGCAGTACCGCGGGTGGCCCCGGTTTGGCAGCGGTTTATCTGCCAGGGGTTCGGCGGGCAGGAGTCCACACCCACACCTCAGTTACCCAACTGAGGTGTGGCGCTCGACCGGCCGTCAGCAGGTCGAGCCGATTGATCGTCGGCGTCAGCCACGAAGTGGCACGCGCCGCTGGCACGAAAAGGCTCGGCAAGTTGCGCGAGGTAACCGACCGGGTACTTCGGCTTGGCAGCGATACCGAGATCGTCGGCGCGGAAAAGGCGGCGCGGATCGTATGAAAACGTGTGTAGCAAGTGGTCCCACATCAGGGTGAACAAGCCGAAGTTCACATCGCCGACCCCTGCCCACTTCAGATGGTGGAAGCGGTGCCCCTCATTGAGCGCCAGGACCTTTCGTAGAGGCCCAACCCGGTAGTCAGCATTGGAGTGCTGCAAAAGCAGTTGGACAGCAATGCATACCGTAAGTGCTTCGGCGACCGCCTTGGGCATACCCAGTATGAGAAGCGGCGTGGTGGCGACCGCCAACTCGAGCGCTCCGTGGAGCGGATGTTTCATCAGACCGTTGAACCCGTAGAACCGCTTGACGCTGTGATGCACAGAGTGGAACCGCCACAGCCAGCCCACCCGGTGGCTTGCCATATGTACCAGCGTTACCCCCACGTCGGTAACCACGACAGCGAGCAGCACCTGTACAGGAAAGGAAACCGCAGCCGGCCACGCAACACTGAATGGCGAGAGCACGGTCAGCACGGGAATCACCAGCACAGTCGCAAGCAGCGCTACTTCGTTGACCATCGCGTGTGCTACGTCGCGGCCGCCATCACCGACCGTGTCGTTCCACTGCTCGTTGTAGGGCAGGAGATGCTCAGCCGCGAACGACACCGCAATCGCGAACAAGATCAAACCTGCCATCCACAGCTCAGCCCACGGGGCCTGCGCCAAACCAATCGCGGCCCCGTTGACCCCCAACAGCATCAGCGGCGGATAGCCGTACCGAACAATAGATTTCACCATGCAAGCAGTGTTTCGCCCACAGCCACTATCCCGCATGTACAGATCCGTCGACTTCAGCTCGGCGCAACCCGTGCTAGCCGTAGCGGAATCCGACACGCCATACTGAGCCGCATGCAATGGTCCGGTCAGGCTGTGATCGAACCGGGTCGGCTGATCTATCGTGGCCGCTTGGGCACAGCGCATCATCACGCCCACGCGGCGGTACAGATCGCCGTGGCCACAGACGCCACTCCGCTTCTCTTCACCGATGCCCGCGGTCAGCGCGCGAGCGCCCTAGCTGGAATCATTCCCGCTGGTACGGCGCACGCCCTCGATGCCGCAGACACAACCGGCCTGATGGTGTATCTAGAACCCACCACCTCCGTTGGGCGCTCAGTGAGCGCGCTCGTCGACAAGCAGACGCGCGCGTCCTGCTCGTCCTGGACCACCGCCGCTGCAACGCTGAGCCCGAATAGTGCTGTTCAAGAACATCTTTCGGGCGCCGCCGACGCCGTGTTGCGAACACTGCTCGGCCATACCCGCACCAGCGCGGCCCCGGATGAGTTCGTTCACCCCGGTGTGCAGCAGGTTGTCGCACTCATCCCACAACTGATCACCGGACCGATACGACTCACTGGAATGGCCGCTGCCGTGTACCTGTCCCCCGACCGGTTGGGCCGTCTGTTCGCCCGCGATGTCGGATTGTCGCTTTCGGCCTATGTGCGGTGGGCTCGGTTAATCCGCACGATGGAGGTAGCACGGAACGGTGGCACGATCACCGATGCAGCTCACGCGGCCGGGTTCAGCGACAGCTCGCATGCCAACAGGGCCTTCCATGAGATGTTCGGTATCGCTCCCATCAGCGCTTTCCGCGGTGTCAAGCTGCAATGACAGGCAGGCGTGGCGCTCTGCTGACCCTCGCCGTTCGCCTTCAGGCGGGTTCAACCTCGTGGCCTTGATCTGGCTCGTGTTTGCGAAGATGGACTGGTGACCGGACCGAACGCTCTGCCCCACGAGCAGTCCGAGCCCGCGCCCCTACCGAATCTGGGTTCCCGCGCCGCGGCAGCGCTGGTGGTCATTTCGTCGGCCGCAGTGTTGGTGGTCGAGATCACCGCCCTGCGACTGCTGGCCCCCTACCTCGGCCTCACACTGGAAACCAGCACTCTCGTCATCGGAATCGCGCTCGCAGCAATAGCTCTCGGATCCTGGGCAGGCGGACGCATGTCCGACCGCACTGACCCGCGCCAGCTCATAGGACCCGCGCTCGGCGCATCTGGTGCCGTCGTCGCGCTCACTCCCGCAGTGCTGCGCATGGCGGCGGAGTGGGCGCCGCCACTGCTACTCATTGTGGCGGCGATGACCATCCTGATTCCGGGCGCCCTGCTGTCCGCGGTGACACCGATGGTGACGAAGCTGCGCCTGACCACGCTGGATCAGACCGGAACGGTCGTCGGACAGCTTTCCGGACTCGGCACTGTGGGCGCTATCGCCGGCACAGTGCTCACTGGGTTTGTCCTGATTTCGCGGTTGCCGGTCAGTGCCATCCTGATCGGACTCGGGTCGTTATTGGTTCTGGGCGCAGTCGTCGTCGAGTGGCGAATGCGCCGCCGCAACCGCGCCAGGACTGCCGGGCTCGCGCTGGTCCTCATCGTCGGCGGTCTCGCCGACTACGTCGCTCCCGGAGGCTGCGATGCGGAAACCCAATATCACTGCTTGCGAGTGGTGGCCGACCCCGAACGCGACACTGGCCGAACTCTGGTCTTAGACGGGTTGAATCACTCCTACATCGATCTCGATGACCCGACTTACCTGCAATTCATGTATGTACGCGGGCTTGCCTCGGTGGTCGATGCCGCGTTCCCTGCGGGTGAGCCGCTGACGGCCTACCACCTCGGAGGCGGCGGGCTCACCTTTCCGCGGTATCTCGCAGCCACCCGGCCCGGGACGCGCAGCCTTGTCTCTGAGATCGACGGGGGCGTGGCGCGCGCCGACCGCGACGAGCTCGGCCTGAAATCCGATACTGGCATCGATGTCCGCGTCGAAGACGGCAGACTCGGAGTCGGCCGGCTTGCTGCAGGAGGCCAAGACCTGATTGTCGGAGACGCCTTCGGAGGCGTCAGCGTGCCGTGGCATCTCACCACCGCCGAGGCGATCGCTGATGTGCGCACGGCACTCAACACCACAGGGATATACGTCGCCAACCTCATCGACTATGGCGAGTTGTCTTTCCTGCGCGCCGAAATCGCCACCCTCAGTCAAGCCTTTGATCACATCCTGCTGGCTGGCGAACCCCGCGACCTCGGTCTGGATCTGACGGCCGCACCCGATGGCGGCAACTTTGTCGTCGCCGCCTCCCATCGAGCCCTGGACTCCGACGCGATCCAAACGGGTCTCGACGCTCGAGAAACGCCATGGAAAGTCATGCAAGGAGAAGCTCTGCGCCAGTGGGTGGGCGACGCCACACCGCTCTCCGACAACTACGCCCCCGTCGACCAGCTTCTCGAACCGTCCCGCACGCGAAGCACCGGTTAGCAACCTCCACCGACCGCCCACCGCCCGCACAGTTCAAAAAATGAGGCCGCCGACGCCGGTGAAAAGGACGCGACGTCGACGGCGGGTCGCCGCGATGGCCACCAACCCGCCGCCCATACATCGCCATTAACCGGTTATCATCGCCAGATGACGATGAATAAGGAGAGTGCCTGTCTGTTCGGCAGCGGCGGCTCAGGAAACACTTCGAGTGTCGATGCTGCGGTGGCGTTGTTTCGCAGTCTCTCCGATACGGCCCGGCTGGCCATCGTCCGCCGCCTGTCGGACGGTGAGGCACGGGTGGTAGATCTGACCGGCGAGCTGGGCTTAGCCCAATCCACGGTCTCAGCCCATGTCGCCTGCCTGCGGGACTGCGGCCTGGTGATCGGACGTCCCGAAGGTCGACAGATGTTCTACTCACTGGCCCGACCCGAAGTCATGGACCTGTTGGCCTCAGCAGAGACGCTGCTAACAGCGACAGGGAACACCGTTGTGTTGTGCCCCCAGTACGGAACCGATAGCGCCGTTGTGATCGATACGCGCATCGACCAAAAAAACGATGCGCCGACCCGAGGAGAAGGCACCGCTGCCACGGACGCACCGGCATGATCCTGTCGTCAGTTTTGCCGGCCATCGGCCTGTTCATTGTCACCAATATCGACGACATCATCGTGCTCTCGCTGTTCTTCGCCCGCGGCGCTGGGCACCGCGGCACCACGGTCCGGATTACCGCTGGGCAGTATCTGGGCTTTGCGGGCATTCTGGGTGCGGCCGTCCTGGTGACACTGGGTGCCGGTGCGTTTCTTCCCGCACAGGTCATCCCGTACTTCGGCCTGATCCCCCTGGCCCTAGGTCTACGGGGGGCATGGCAGGCGTGGCGTGGCAACGGTGACGACGATGATGATGCGAGCGCCACAGGCAGAAGCGTCGGCGTGTGGACCGTCGCTGCAGTCACTTTCGCCAATGGCGGTGACAATATCGGCGTCTATGTCCCTGTCTTCCTCAGCGTGGGGCCTGCTGCGGTCGTTGCCTACTGCGTCGTGTTCCTCGTACTCGTCGCTGTCCTCGTCGTTGCCGCCAGGTACGTCGCCACCCGCCGGCCGATCGCCGAAGTCCTCGAACGCTGGGAACACATACTCTTTCCGATCGTCCTGATTGGTCTTGGCATCGTCATCCTGGCTAGCGGTCTCGTCTCCTGAAAGCTCAATGGCTTCGCTCGCTCGGCAGAATGCCACACAACGCTCGTCGTACTGGACGCGAACCCCGAGGGCGCCGCCTGAACCTTGCTTTCCGCAGAGGAGCGCTCCCGCATTTGCGAGTCAAAAGGTCATGGCCCTAAGAGGATTCGCGACAGCTCGGTGGTCGTTTCGACACCGTCGTCGTAGCCGCCCTCACCATCGAGGCCGTTCATGATGGCCAGGGTGTAGCGCTGGCCCGGGCCGGCGAAGCCCACGGAGTTGACCACCCACCCGCCCTGCTCCTGCGACCAGCCGTTCTTGTTGCCGGGACTCATCGCGGCCCCGGCGCCCCACACCCCCCACTGCTGCGAGCTGTCCACCCGCTGCATCTCGGCCACCACTGCCGCCGCGTTGGCCGGCGTGAGACCGGTGAGCACATAGTTCATCAGGGCGTCGAAGTCATCGGCGGTGCCCTTCTGAAAGCCCCAGTACGGGTAGACGTCGCCGAACCCGCGTTGCGGTTGCACGCTTGTCATCCCGTACCGAACGAAGTTCGCGTTGAACACATTGCTGGTCCCGCCGTACCGCGACCACAGCGAATCGGCCGCATCATTGTCCGAATTGCGCAGCATCGCAGCCATCTGTTCCCGGTCAGCCGCGGTCAGACGCAGCGTGCCGACCTGTTCGCGGCTCAGCAGGTCAGCCACCATCGCCAGTTTGATCGTCGATGCGGTCCAGATCGGCGTCCCGGCCGCGGCATTGCGGTAGCGCGCGCCGGTAACCCGGTCACGCAGCACGAACCCGACCGTTCCCGGACGGGTGGCCACGTATTTCTCGGCGGCCGCGATGCGCTGTTGCAGCCCGCACTGCGGGTCCGCAGCACTGCAGCTTGCCGAGGCCGACGGTACTGCGATCATCCACGACCACAGCATCGCAGCGCCGACCAGGAGGCGAAGCCCTCGGCGCACAGGTGTTTTCATGTGTTTCAGCTCTAACAGGGCCCGTAAACCGTCGGCCGCATGACATGGCCGTGTGTCGCACTTCGTCATCAAGGTGTGTTCTGTAGCGCGTCCTCGACGGCGGTACGCAGATCCTCGGCACGACGCAGGGCAATCTGCTGGCCGTTGACGAAGAAAGTGGGTGTGCCCATCACACCGAGCTTTTCTCCGTCCTGCTGGTCAACGCGGATGCGTTCCAGCGTCGCCGGATCGTTGTAGGCCGCGTCGAACGCCGCCATGTCCAGGTTGAGGTCGGTGGCGAAACCGCGGAAGACGTCATCAGCCGGCACGCGCTGCTCGCCCCACTCCGATTGTGTCTCGTACATTTTCCGGTACATCGCTTCGAGTTGACCCTGTTGTGCAGCGGCCTCCACGGCGCGTGCGGCACGCTCACCGTTGAAATGCCCCGACAACGGGAAGTACCGGATCACGAACTCGACACGATCGCCGTACTGGTTGCGCAATTCCTCTACCAGGGGGTACGCGGCGCGGCACCCTTCGCACTCGAAATCCAGGAACTCGACGAGAGTCACCTTTGGATCCGGCAGGTCGTTGAGCCGGTGGCTGCTGTCGCGCACAACCTGTACCCCGCCGGCATCGGCGGTGGGCGCTGCTTCACTGCGGTTAGCATCGTCACCCTTGCTACCGCTGTTCATGAGCAAGACCACGCCAACCGCCAGGATGGTGATGACGGCCAAAGCGGTCAGCCAGGCACGGCCAGCGCGCGTTGTCAGCAACAGTTCACTCCCTAGGTGGCGCTAAAGCGGCATGGTTCCCCGCTGACGTGCATATACGTAGCAACTACGTAGGATGGTAGCGCAACGGATTCTCGGCGACGGACAGGACGGCTTTGATGGGGCGGGCGATTTCCACGATACGCATGCGAGGCACTGCGCTCACCACGCTATTCGCGCTCCTCACGCTGGTGGCGCTGGTCTTGGGTTTGAGCGCCTGCAGCTCGCCGCAAGGCACCCCGCAGGCGCAGCCGATCGAGAAGGGCACGCCATACAGCGACCTGCTCGTCCCTAAATTGCAGGCTTCGGTCACCGACGGCGACATCGGGGTCACGGTCGAGGAACCAGTGACGGTGAGTGTCGAGGCCGGCGTGCTCGGCGAGGTGACCCTGGTGAATGCGCAGGGACGGGTCGTCGCGGGCGAGCTGAGCACCGACGGCGTTTCTTGGCGTTCGGCCGAGCCGCTGGGCTACAACAAGGAATACACACTGAACGCCGATGCCTATGGATTGGGCGGGGTGACCCACACCAGTGCCACCTTCGAGACGCACTCCCCGCAGAACCTGACGATGCCCTACGTCATGCCCGATGACGGTGCCGTGGTCGGCGTGGGCCAGCCCATCTCGGTGACCTTCGACGAGCCCATTCCTAACCGCCTCGCCGCCCAACGCGCGGTCACCGTGACCACCACTCCTGCGGTGGAGGGCGCATTCTATTGGCTCAGTGGTCGTGAGATGCGTTGGCGGCCCGCCGAGTATTGGAAGCCGGGCACCACGGTGGAGGTACAGGTGAAGACCTACGGGGTGGATCTGGGCGACGGTCTGTTCGGACAGGACGATGTCACCAGCCGATTCACCATCGGCGATGAGGTCATCGCCACCGCCGATGACGCCACCAAGACCCTGACCGTGCGTGTCAACGGTGAAGTGGCCAAGACGATGCCGATCTCGATGGGCAAGGATTCCTCACCCACCGACAACGGCACCTATATCGTCGCCGAGCGCCTTGCGGACATGGTGATGGATTCGTCGACCTACGGCGTGCCGGTGAACTCACCCGACGGGTACCGCACCGAGGTCAAGTGGGCCACCCGGATGTCCTACAGCGGGATCTTCGTCCATGCGGCTCCCTGGTCGGTGGGCAGTCAGGGGCGGACGAACGTCAGCCACGGCTGCCTCAACGCCAGCACCGAGAACGCGAAGTGGTTCTACGACAACACCAAACGCGGGGACATCGTCGACGTGATCAACACCGTCGGGCCCACGCTGCCCGGCACCGACGGTCTCGGCGACTGGAACATCCCCTGGGAGCAGTGGAAGGCGGGTAACGCCGCAGCTTAGCGCTACCGCGAATCGACCTGACGTAGCGCTTTGCGCATCTGCGCGGATTCGTCGGCGGACATTTGCGCGAAGAGTGAGGCGAAGACCGCGTCCGGATCCCCCCCGGCTTCCAACGCTGCCCGCATGAGATTCGCGGAGCGCTCCTCGCGAGTCATGGTCGCCCAGTAGCGGTATGCCTTGTGTTCGCGGTCGCGTCGGACCCAGCCTTTGCGGTGCAGATTGTCGAGGGTGGAAAGTACCGTGGTATAGGCAATTTGGCGTGTTGTGGACAGTTCCTCGAACACTGTACGCACCGTGACGCCCTCCACACTGGCCCACACACGGTCCATCACCGTGGCTTCCAACTCGCCCAATCCCCCAAGCTGCACGCTGATCGTCCCCTAGAGCTGCGGCCTAGTAGCGCCGTGCGTTGTAGATGGGCGCCGACGATATCGGCGCTACCTTCACCGGCGTGCCGTAGGTGGACGCGTGCACCATGTTGCCCTCGCCAATGTAGATGCCGGCATGAGAAGCATCTTCGTAGAAGGTCACGATATCGCCGGGCTGCAACGCGTTAATCGCCACGTCCTGGCCACCTGCTGCGAGAGCCTGACTGGAACGCGGAAGCGATTTACCTTCTTGCAGGAAAGCCCATTTGATCAATCCGGAGCAGTCGAACGCTGCCGGCCCGGTGGCGCCCCAGGAGTACGGAGAGCCGATGCGGCTCATGGCTGCCTGCACCGCCACGGTTGCGCCGCCGGGAGACGCTGGCGGTTGGGCCGCCTCGGGCATCGCAAGGATTGCCGGATCAGGCCCAGGGGCGGGGGGCGCGGCAACAGGCCCAGGGTCGGCCAGCACGACTCGCTGTTGTGGAGTCAGGGCCTGGTATTGGGCCTCCACTGAGGTGATCTTTTCTTTGAGGCGACTCTGTTGAGCCTGCACATCGGCCCGGACCGCGGCCGCCTCAGCGGCAGCCGCGCGCGCTTGCACAGCCGACGCTTCTGATGCCCGTACAGCAGCATCTGAGCGCAGGATCGCATTGCGGTGAGCGGTCATTCGGTCCCTCATCTGGCCGGCCATCAGAGACTTCAGAGCGAGGTCATCGATCATCCGTTGCGGCGACGGCGCGACGAGAATTGCCCCTAGAGTGCTTGTAGATCCGGCCATGTAGGCGGCCGCAGCCACTTCATCGACCGCGGCCTGATAGCCCGCCAGCTCGCCTTGGGCGGCACTGGCGGCCGCCAGATCGACACGGTGGCGCTCTTGGGCTGCGCGGTGCGCGGCGGTCTTCGATTCCAGGTCGATCTCGGCGGTGTACATCTGCTCGGTCAGCCGTTCAGCCTCCCGCGAGAGCTCGTTCATACGCGCAAGCGCGTCGGCTGCGGGGTCAGCGCTGACCAAACTTGCGCCGGCGAGCATCACCGCGGCCACCAGGGCAGACACGACCACCCGAAACCAGATGGTACGAGACGCCGGCTGCGCGTAGCTGTACCGCACGTCGACTCCTCCTTGAAAGTCTTAGAATATACGTATTTACTACGTAGATCACAGGAAGGTTACGGAAGTTTGGCCCACCTGTCCACGCGTGGCGGTCAACACCCACCCGAGGGCCTCGCGGAGCACTTCGACACTAGAGCGTCCTGGCAGGATCAACGTTATAGCGACACGATGGGCGGCTGTCACGCCACCGCGGGGAGACGCAGTTGGCGAGCCGCCGACTCTATGCCATAGTACGTACTTAATACGTAGACCATGAAGTCGGCCATGCCGTGAGGAACACCATGACAACCGGAACTGCCATCACGGCGAAGGTTCACTCACTGAACCGACCCAACATGGTCGCCGTCGGCACCATCGTGTGGCTGTCGAGTGAACTGATGTTCTTCGCTGGACTGTTCGCGATGTACTTCACTGCGCGTGCGCAGGCCGACGCGTGGCCGCCAGAGCCGACAGAACTCAATCTGGCGCTCGCCGTGCCGGTGACGGTGGTATTGATCGCGTCATCATTCACCTGCCAGATGGGGGTCTTCGCGGCCGAGCGCGGCGATGTCTTCGGTCTGCGCAGGTGGTACGCCGTCACGTTGTTGATGGGGCTGTTCTTCGTTTTGGGCCAAGGCTACGAGTACGTGAAACTTGTCGGCGAGGGAACGACTATCTCCGGCAGCGCCTACGGGTCGGTCTTTTACTTGGCGACCGGTTTTCATGGGCTCCATGTGATCGGTGGACTGGTCGCCTTCGCGATGTTGTTGGCGCGCACTAAAATGAGTAAGTTCACCCCCGCCCAAGCAACAGCAGCGATCGTCGTCTCGTATTACTGGCACTTCGTGGACATCGTCTGGATCGCATTGTTTGCCGTGATCTATTTCGTGCGATGATGCCGCGCTCGGCTGCGATGCCTGTCGTGATCGTCGCCGCAACCGTCCTTCTCTTCGCCGCGCTGTCGGTGCCGATTCACGCCGACGCAACGACGTCGCCCGCGCCCTCTCCGACGATCACCACCCCGACGACTCATAGCTACGACGATTCCCACACCGACCAGCAAGCGCCCGGATCGAATCCCGCCTTCTGGATTCTTGGCGCCGCGGCGATCTGCCTGGTGGTCATCGCGACGATCATGTTGCGCGCGGGCCGGCCGGCTCGAACTCATCTTGATCGCGGTGCGCACCCGCCTGATCAGCGGCCCACGTAAACGACTCCGGACGTGGGTTTTACGGACGCCTAGCCGGCCGGCCACCATGACCTACTGCCTTACTACGTATATACTGGGGTTTGCGGCCGCTCGCCCAGCCATGTGTGGCGCGATAGCGGTCGCCATAGACAAAGGATGTGCGCCGGTGGCCCCTCTCACACGACTTCTGTTGACCGCGTTCGTGGCGTTCACAGCGATCATCGGCGCTGGTGTCTACCTGTCAGTACGGGACGCGTCCACGACGACCGCTCAGGAAGAGGTCGTAGATGCCGGACAACTTGTTCGAGAGAACAGCCGTCGCCTCAACACAGCTCCCGGAAGTGACGTCAACTTCGTTGAGTTCCTGGACTTCGAATGTGAAGCGTGCCGCGCCGCGTTCCCCCTTGTGGAGCAGCTGCGAACCGAGTACGCAGACCGAGTCAACTTCGTCGTCCGATACTTTCCGATCCAATCGCATTTCAATGCCGAACGCGCAGCACGTGCCGTCGAAGCTGCCGCTCAGCAGGGCAAGTTCGAACCGATGTACAAGAAGATGTTCGAGACGCAGAGCCAGTGGGGTGAACAGCAGGTGCCGGCGGACGCGACCTTCCGCGGATTCGCCGTTGAACTCGGCATCGACATGCTGGCCTTTGATGCCGCCTACAACGATCCAGCCACCGTTGACCGCATCAATGTCGATGTCGCCGACGGGGAAGCATTGGGTGTCAAGGGCACTCCGAGCATTTTCCTCGGCGGTCAGCAACTGGACTTCCGAACGTATGAAGATCTGTCCGCGGCGGTCGATCAAGCGTTGGCCCAATAGCGAGAGAGCGACGAAGTCAGTGCATTCCACGCGTAGACCATTCACCGCGATCATCGCAGCCGGGTCAGCGGTCATCGCGATAGCGACGAGCGCGACTGCCTCTGCTGAGCCGATGGACCCGACCCCACCCACTGTCCCGGGTGAGCCGTTCGCGATGCCGACGCCTGTCGGTGAAGCATCCGCGGGCCAGAATCCGGCGCCCTACATCGGGGAGCCGGTATTCGCGCCACCGACATTCAACCCAGTCAACGGCTCGCTGGTCGGTGTCGCCAAACCCATCGTCATCAACTTTCAGCGCCCGATCGCCAACCGCCCGCTGGCCGAACAGGCGGTGCACATCTCATCCAACCCCCCGGTGCCCGGCAAGTTCTACTGGATGAGCGATACCCAACTGCGCTGGCGGCCTCTGGACTTCTGGCCAGCCAACACCGTGGTCACTGTCGACGCCAGTGGCACGAGATCGAGTTTCCGCACCGGCGATGCACTGGTGGCGACCATCGACGATGCCACTCACCAGATGGAGGTCATGCGCAACGGCGAGCTCGTGAAAACCATTCCGGTGTCCTTGGGTAAGCCCGGATACGAGACCCCCAATGGCACTTATTACGTCCTGGAGAAGTTCGCCGACATGGTCATGGACTCCTCCACGTATGGCGTCCCGATCGATTCCCCAGAGGGTTACCGGCTCAAGGTCAAGGACGCGGTGCGAATCAACAACGCCGGGATCTTCGTCCACGGCGCCCCCTGGTCCGTCGCCGATCAGGGCAAGCGCAACGTCAGTCACGGCTGCCCGAACCTCAGCCCCGCGGACGCCCAGTGGTTCTTCGACAATTTCGGTAGTGGAGATCCGGTGGTCGTGAAGAACTCCGTCGGTACATACACCGAGAATGACGGCGCTCAGGATTGGCAGATCTGACAGGTTCAGGCGGACGACTCCGCTCTTGGAACTGGCGTAGGCACGTCGTCGAACAGAACCGATACGACACTCCCCCACGAGAAATCGTCAACTCGGCAGTGAGTGCACCGACGTGCATCCGGCATATCGGGTCGACATGATCTTGGTGACTGGCACCCATATCGAGCACGAAGACCTCTACCGGCGAAGTTATATTGCGCAGGCGCAGTGGACCCAACGATGTTGATTCAACACCGCCGGAGGATCGTAGCTCCTTCGCGGCAGCGTGGTCCATGACGATCTGGCCTGGTTCGGCTATGGCCGCAAGTCTGGCCGCGGTGTTGACCGTCGCGCCGAAGATGTCGCCGTGGCGCTTGATCACCGAGCCGACACCAAATCCCGCCCGCAGCAGCGGAAAACCATCGATCCTGCGGGACGCGTCAGTGAGTCGTTGCAGGAACGCCACAGCCGCTGGGGCATCCGGGCTGGTGACCATCACGGCGTCACCAATAGTCTTGATCAGTTCGTCATCGGGCCCGAGCACCGCTTCAGACATTTCGGCGAAGTTGCCCGCCAGTCCTGCGGCGCGATGATCGCCGTGAACTTCGGTGTAGGCAGTGAAACCTGACATGTCCACGAATGTGACGACGGTATGGACGTCGGTGTGCTCGAAATCGCTTGCCACGCTGGACATGATTGTGACTACCTCACGTGCGGGTTATTCAACGGCGCCAGCGGGCGTATCGGTGTTGCGAGCAGTCGGAGCGCGTTGACCACAACGATGAGCGTCGACCCTTCGTGAATGAGTACCGCCGGGCCGATTCCCAGGCCCAGCACTGTCGCTGGAATCAGCAGCGCGACGATTCCCAGGCTCGCCCAAAGGTTCTGCTTGATGATGCGCGAGGAGCGCCTGCTGAGATCCACCGCGAACGGCAGCGCTGTGAGGTCATCGGCCATCAGAGCAACGTCGGCGGTCTCCAGGGCGACATCGGAGCCTGCCGCTCCCATCGCGATGCCGACGCTCGCGCTGGCCATCGCGGGAGCGTCGTTGACGCCGTCTCCGACCATGCCGACCCGGCCGTGGCGCAGTCGAAGCGCCGCGATCTCGGACACCTTGTCCTCGGGCATCAGGTCGCCGCGGGCGAACCCGACGCCCACTTGGGCCGCGACGGCATCAGCCACGCGCTGGTTGTCGCCCGACAGCATCACGGTGTCATCGATGCCGAGCTCTGCGAGCTGTGCGATCACGGCTGCGGCCTCGGGACGTGGCACATCCATCAGTCCGATAGCGCCCAACCAGTGCTCGCCCGCGCGCACCAGCATGGTGGTGCGGCCCGACTGTTCCAGGAAGTCGACGTCTGCGGCCAGCTGACTCGGCGGGTGTTGGCCGGCTTCGGTGAACAGTTCGCGCTTGCCGATGCGGACCTCGACGCCGTCAACCGACGCTGAGATACCGCGACCGATCAGCGCACGGACGTTGGTCGCCTTCGGCACTGCCGCACCTGAAAGCCGTGCACGACCGTCGCGGACAATGGCACGCGCCAGTGGGTGATCACTCTGCTCTTCGACCGCCACCGCGATGCTGAGCAGTTCTTCGTCGCCGCCGCTTGTCGTCGCGATGACGTCTGCGATCTGCGGGCGGCCCTCGGTCAACGTGCCGGTCTTGTCGAAGGCCAGTACCTTCACCCTGCCGAGTTCTTCGAGCGCGGCGCCGCCCTTCACCAGGACTCCGGCCTTGGCCGCGCGTGCCACCGACGACAACACCGCGCTCGGCGTTGCGATCGCCAAAGCACAGGGACTTGCGGCCACCAGCACCGCCAGGGCGCGGTAGACGGTCGCGGTGAACGGCTCGTCGACCACCAGTCCGGCGAACAGCAGCAACGCCACGCCGACCAGGATGGTCGGCACAAATATGCGTTGAAACTTGTCGGTGAACCGCTGGGTCGATGTTGTCTTGGTCTGCGCCTCGGCGACCAATCGGACAACCCGGGCCAGTGTCGAGTCACCGGCAAGGCGGGTTACCTGGATCTCGATGGCGCCGGCACCGTTGATCGTGCCGGCGAAGACCCGTGCCGTGGCGTCCACGAGTTCGGGTGCGGCGGTAGCTGCCGCGACATCCGGGACAGGTCTCTTGTCGACGGGCACGCTCTCGCCGGTCACGGGGGCCTGGTCGATGCTGCTGGTGCCCGCGACGACGAAGCCGTCGGCGGCAAGACGCATGTTGGGCCGTACGACGACCACGTCGCCGATCCCCAGATCAGCAACGGGTATTTCGACGGTATCGCCGGTGCCCCCGCGGCGGACCAGAGCTGTCTTGGGCGCCAGTTCGGCAAGGGCTTCGATCGCCCTGCGGGCGCGACCCATCGCGTACCCCTCCAGCGCGTGACCCACGCTGAACAGGAACAGCAGCAGCGCGCCTTCGGCGACTTCACCCAGCGCCGCAGCACCTGCTGCGGACACCAACATGAGGAAGTCAATCTCGAACCTCCCATGCCGGACACTGGCATAGGCCTCCTGCACGGTGAAGTACGCGCCGAAGAAGAACGCCAGGGAGTAGACCACCAACTCGACGATCCGGGGCGTGCCGGCGAATGTCGCCAGCAGCCATCCGGTCAGGAGCAATCCACCGGATAGTGCCGCAAAGATGAGTTCGCTGCGTTCCCCGAAGATTCCGCCGTGGCTGTGCTGATGATCGGCGTGGCCGTCTTCGTGCGCGGGGCTGTCCTCGATATCGCGCTCTGGGACCTGAGACCGGCTCCACTCGCCGATGACATCGACGATTTCCTGTGCGGTCACCACCGCACGCTCGAACTCCACCTCGACAGCAGTCGGTGTCGCTTCTGCGGCAACCACTCCCGGGATTGTCTGCAGTTGCTCGACCAACTCCATACCGATGGTGACATCATCGACCCCGTCGGTCGGCGACCAACTCAGGTGACCGTACTGCGAAGTGATGGTTTGCGCCGCCTGCCGCGCGCGCAGCTGAATATCGCTGGCCGTCACCGCGCTGGCGTCATAGTGCACACATAGGCGGGGTTTGCGAGTTTCGCCCGCGACGAGGTGAGCTTGCTTGATGATCACATCGGCGGCGAGCCCGTAGGTCAGTCGGTCGGCGCACCGCTCGTCGCTGCTCGGGAGTAGGTCGGCAAGTTCGAGCGCCAGAGTTTTGATAGCCGGCGTGTCGTTGCGGCCAGTGGCACCGCAGTCTCGATCGGTCATACATGCAACTATACGCATGTATGCATGGATGCCGTCAATGCTTAGGTGCGAACTTCCACATCGTCGATCCGGGTGACATCCCCGTCGGACGGCCCGTGTGCCCGACCGATGTGCGCCTCGGCGCGCATCCGCTCCACCATGTGCGGGTAGTGCAGCTCGAATGCCGGCCGCTCCGAACGGATCCGGGGCAGTTCGGTGAAGTTGTGCCGCGGTGGTGGGCAGCTGGTGGCCCACTCCAGAGAGTTGCCGTAACCCCACGGGTCGTCGACCACGACGGGCTCGCCGTAACGCCAGCTCTTGAACACGTTCCAGACGAACGGCAACGTCGAGATGCCCAGCACGAACGCGCCCGCGGTGGAGATGACGTTCAGCGTGGTGAAACCGTCGCTGGGCAGGTAGTCGGCGTACCGACGCGGCATGCCCTCGTCACCGACCCAGTGCTGCACGAGGAATGTGAGGTGGAAGCCGATGAAGGTCAGCCAGAAGTGCAGCTTGCCCAGGCGCTCGTCGAGCAGGCGGCCGGTCATCTTCGGGAACCAGAAATAGATGCCCGCATAGGTGGCGAACACGATGGTGCCGAAGAGCACGTAATGGAAGTGCGCGATGACGAAGTAGCTGTCGGTGACGTGGAAGTCCAGCGGCGGGCTGGCCAGCAGCACACCGGACAGGCCGCCGAGCAGGAAGGTGACCAGGAAGCCCACCGAGAACAGCATCGGTGTCTCGAAGGTCAACTGCCCCTTCCACATCGTGCCTATCCAGTTGAAGAACTTGATACCGGTCGGCACCGCGATCAGGAACGTCATGAACGAGAAGAACGGCAGCAGCACCGCACCGGTGGCGTACATGTGGTGCGCCCACACCGCGACCGAGAGCGCCGCGATACCCAGCGTCGCGTAGATCAGGGTGGTGTACCCGAAGATCGGTTTACGGCTGAAGACCGGGAAGATCTCGCTGACGATGCCGAAGAACGGCAGCGCGATGATGTACACCTCGGGGTGCCCGAAGAACCAGAACAGGTGCTGCCACAGCAACACACCACCGTTGGCCGGGTCATAGATGTGTGCGCCGAGATGACGGTCGGCGGCCAGGCCGAACAGTGCGGCGGTCAGCAGCGGGAAGGCCAGCAGCACCAGGATCGAGGTCACCAGGATGTTCCAGGTGAAGATCGGCATCCGGAACATCGTCATACCGGGGGCACGCATGCAGACCACGGTGGTGATCATGTTGACGCCACCGAGGATCGTGCCCAGACCACCGACGGCCAGGCCCATGATCCACAGGTCGCCACCGGCCCCCGGGGAGTGAATGGCGTCGGTCAGCGGCGAGTAGGCGGTCCAGCCGAAGTCGGCGGCGCCGCCGGGGGTGATGAAACCACCCATGGCGATCAGGGCGCCGAACAGGAACAGCCAGAAGGACAATGCGTTCAGCCGCGGGAAGGCGACGTCAGGGGCGCCGATCTGCAGCGGGAGCACCAGGTTGGCGAAGCCGAACACGATCGGGGTCGCGTAGAAGAGCAGCATCACCGTGCCGTGCATGGTGAACAGCTGGTTGTACTGCTCGTTGGAGAGGAACTGCAGGCCCGGCACCGCGAGTTCGGTGCGCATCAGCAGCGCCATCAGGCCGCCGATGAAGAAGAAGACGAAGCAGGCGACGCAGTACATCATGCCGATCAGCTTGTGATCGGTCGTGGTGATGAGCTTGTAGATGAGGTTGCCCTTGGGGCCCATCCGCTGCGGGAACGGACGCCGTGCCTCGAGTTCTCCGATTGGGGGCGCTTCGGCTACCAACAGAACCTCCATAAAAAGTCGACGGGTCATCCCGGCACTAGTTCTGACGGTGATCCTATCCCCATCTCCGCCCGGTGCGGCATGGGTGTCCTACAAAGTGTCGTATTCGCCGCGGAACGGTGCCTGACCGGCCGGTAATGGCCCTGTTGGTTCCGGCGGGCTGGGGGTACCTCCCGCTTGCGGGGGAGAGCGCAGCGACCGGGAATTGATAGTGTCGCCCGGTGCCGTTCCCCAGTGCGCGCAAAGGCCTGCTCGCCGTGGGTGTCGCAGCCTCCTTCGCCCTGCTGACGGCGTGCGGGGCTGCCGAGACCGCGCCGGGTTCGGCTCCGGGCACCGGATCCTCTCCGATCACCAGCACCACCCGGATCGCCGGCGCCGGGGTGCTGGGAAACCATCGCAAACCCGATGAATCGTGCGCCCCCGAACCGGCGGCGGCCCAGTCCCTCGACGCGCCGCGCCGGGTGCGTAACTCCGGCGGCGCTGACGGCGGGCAGGAACGAAGCGACCCCGGGAATGGATTCGTCCCGCCGGGTACCGAAGTACGCGGCGATCCGCAGCGCATCGTGGCCCTGTCCAGTTCCGAACTCGACGCGCTGTGCGCGCTGGGATTACAGGGCCGCGTGGTCGGCACCACGGTCCCCCAGCCCTCCTATCTGGGCACCGTCGCGCATGACGCACCCGGTGTCGGCCCGCGCGATGCGCCGGACGTCGAGGCGATCCGCGCGGCGACCCCCGATCTGATCCTCGGATCGGTCACCCAGACACCCGATTCGTTCGCCGCACTGTCCGGGATCGCCCCGACGGTGTTCACCGGCGGCCCCACCGACTGGCAGGACACGCTGCGTGCCGTGGCGGCGGCGACCGGACGGCCCGATGCCGCGGATGCGGTGCTGAGAAGTTTCGAGCGCGACGCCCGCGAGGCCGGTGAGCGCGCGGACGCCACCCACTTCCAGGCCTCGGTGGTGCAGTTCACCGAGGACACCATGCGGGTGTACGGCGCCGCCAACTTCCCGGCCACCGTGCTGCGCGCTGTCGGCGCGGATCGCCCTGCGGCACAACGATTCACGGACACGCCTTATATCGAGGTGAGTACCGCCGAGGTGTCCGAGGACACCGATCTGTCCGCAGCCGACGGTGACATCATCTATCTGTCGTTCGCCTCGGCAGAAGCCAAGGAGCGGGCGACACCGGTGCTCGACAGCGCGGCCTGGCGCAAGCTGTCGGCCAACCGCGACAACCGGGTGTACGCGGTCAACAACGAGGTGTGGCAGAC
>JBPPMV010000409.1:0-8884 GCA_051306235.1 Mycobacterium sp.
GGGGGCGAAGGCTACTGCGCGGGCTCCAGCGGTTTCGGCGGCGTCGTCGTCCGGGCGGGGCGCTGTCGCGGCACCTGCGGCCACCAGAACCACTTGCCCATCAGCGCGGCGATGGCCGGCGTCATGAACGACCGGATCACCAGGGTGTCGAACAGCAGGCCGAGTCCGATGGTGGTGCCGATCTGGGCCACCACCGTCATCTCGCTGACGACCATGGCCATCATGGTCAACGCGAAGACGAGACCGGCGGCCGTCACCACCGAACCGGTGCCGCCCATGGCGCGGATGATGCCGGTGTTGAGACCCGCGGAGATCTCCTCCCTCATCCGCGCGACGAGGAGCAGGTTGTAGTCCGCGCCGACGGCGAGCAGCACGATCACCGCCATGGCCATCACCATGAAGTGCAGTTCGACACCCAAGATGTGCTGCCATACCAGGACGGACAGCCCGAACGATGCCCCCAGCGACACCACCACGGTGCCGACGATGACGGCCGCGGCCACCAGCGCTCGGGTGATGAGCAACATGATGATGAAGATCAGGCTCAGCGCCGCGATGCCGGCGATGACCAGGTCCCAGTTGTTACCTTCCTGCATGTCCTTGAAGGCCGCGGCGGTGCCGGCGAGGTAGATCTTCGACCCCTCCAGCGGGGTGCCCTTCACGGCTTCCTTCGCGGCGGTCTTGATCTCGTCGATCAGCTTGATGCCGTCGGGGGTCAGCGGATCATCCTGGTGAGAGATCATGAACCGCACCGATTTACCGTCGGGTGAGACGAAGCTGTCCATACCGCGCTTGAAGTCTTCGTTGTTGAAGGTCTCCGGCGGCAGGTAGAACGTGTCGTCGTTCTTGGCGTCGTTGAACGCTTCGCCCATGGCGTGCTGGTTCTCCGACATCGCCATGCCCTGGTCCTGCATACCCTTCTGGGTCTGATACATCCGCAGCATCATGTCGCGCGACGACTCCATCGTCGCGATCTGCACCGGCATCGTCTCCAACATCTGGGGCATCAGCGCGTCGAGCTGACGCAGGTCCGGGATCACCTGCTCGAACTGGGTCGTCAGCTGGTCCGTGCCGTCCAGGGCGTCGAAGATCGATCGCATCGACCAGCACAGCGGGATGTTGTAGCAGTGCGGTTCCCAGTAGAAGTAGTTGCGGATCGGCCGGAAGAAATCATCGAAGTTCGAGATGTTGTCGCGCAGTTCCGCGACGTCGACGGCCATCTCCTCGGTTTTTCCGACCATGCTGTGCGTGGTTGCGCTCATCTCACCCATCAGCGACACCATGCGGTTCATCGTGTCGATGGTGGACTGCATGTCCTCGGCCTGCACCAGCATGTTGGCGAACATGTCTTCCTGGTACTTCTGATTCATCTTCTGGTTCGCGCCACTCATGCTCATCTGAGCGGGAATGGTGCTGAACTCCAGTGGCTCGCCCGACGGGCGGGTGATGGCCTGCACGCTGCCGACGCCGGGCACCTTGAAGATGGCCTTGGCGATCTTGTCGATCACCAGGAAGTCTGCCGAGTTGCGCAGATCGCGGTCGGTCTCGATGAGCAGCAGTTCGGGGTTCATCCGGGCCACGCCGAAGTGCCGCTCGGCAGCCGCGAAGCCCTGCTGGGCCGGCAGATCCTGCGGCAGGTAATTACGGTCGTTGTAGTTGGTCTGGTAGCCGGGCAGCGCCAGCAGACCGATCAGCGAAAGCGCGATCGTGGCCAGCAGCACTGCACCGGGCCAGCGCACCACCACGGCGGCGACACGGCGCCAGCTTCGGATGCGCATGGCGCGTTTGGGTTCCAGGACCTTGCCGAACCTGCTGGCGACGGTGACGACGGCCGGGCCCAGGGTGAGGGCGGACAGGACCACCACCACCATGCCGAAGGCCATCGGTATGCCCAGGGTCTGGAAGTAGGGCAGGCGGGTGAAGTGCAGGCACAGCATGGCGCCGGCGATCGTGAGGCCCGATCCCAGCACCACATGCGCGGTGCCGTGGAACATGCTGAAGTAGGACGATTCCCGGTCCTCGCCGACCGATCTCGCCTCCTGATAGCGGCCTATCAGGAAGATCGCGTAGTCGGTGGCGGACGCCACCGCCAGCGTCACCAGGAGTTGGGTGGCAAACGTGGAGAGCCCGATCAGCTCGTGATAGCCGAGGAACGCGACGACGCCGCGCGCCGCGGTCAACCCCAGCACCACCATGACCAACACCAGAATCGTGGTGACGATCGAGCGGTACACCAGCAGCAGCATCGTGATGATGACGACGAAGATGGCGCCCTCGATGATCTTGACGCTGCGATCACCGGAGATCTGTTGGTCGGCGGCCAGCGCCGACATGCCGGTCACGAAGACCTTGACCCCCGGTGGCGGCGGCTCGGCCTCGATGATCTTCTTCGCGGCCTCCACCGACTCGTTGGCCAGCGACTCGCCCATGTTGCCGGCGAGATACACCTGGACGTAGGCGGACAGGCCGTCCGAGCTCTGCGCGCCGGCCTCGGTCAGCGGGTCGCCCCAGAAGTCCTGGACATGCTCGACGTGCGCGGGGTCGGCCAGTAACCGGTCGACCATGTCGTTGTACCAGTAGTGCGCATCGGGCCCCAGGGGCTGCTCGCTCTCCAGGACGACCATCACCGAGCTGTCCGATTTGTACTCGTCGAACACCTCGCCGACCCGCTTGCTGGCGATCACCGACGGGGCGTATTCCGGCGTCATGGACACCGAGCGCATCTGGCCGACGGTCTCCAGCGGCGGAATCGTCAGGCTGAGCAGAGCGACGATCGCGATCCAGCCGATGATGATCAGGACGGCGAATTTGCGGATGAAACCGGCTATGCCGCCGCGTCGCTGTTGGTGATTAGGGCTGACGACCGGGGCCGCTGAGGAGTCGGGCACGTCCGGTCGCTCTCCTGAGTCATGTTTAGAGGTACTCACTTTTTACCAGATCGGGGCCGCCGATGGCAGGACAGCCTGTCCTCACCTGACCTCGCGGCGGTCAGTGCAGCGTGGCCAGTTCGGCGGGCGAATCCGACGGCAGCATGCCATCGGTGATGGCGCGGACGCTCAGCCACGTGAGGTTGATGGCCCCGCCGTGGTTGTCCAGGAAGGCGGTGTCGGCGGCGTCACGTCCGGTGGCGATGCGCACCAGGCTGTCCCGCGGCGCCAGCAGTGTGGCGTCGACCACCCGCCACTGTCCGTCGACGACGGCCTCGGCGACCGCATGGAAGTCCATCGGGTACAGCCCTGGCGCGTACACCGACACCAGTCGGGCGGGCACCTTCACCGCGCGAAGCAGCGCCACCACCAGGTGTGCGTAGTCGCGGCACACACCGGCACCGGCGAGCATGGTGTCGACGGCCCCGTCGATGGGGTCGCTGGAACCCGGCACGTACAGCAGACGCTGCCCCACCCAGGACGAGACGCGTTCCAGCAGGGTCGCGGCATCGTTGAACTGACCGAATTCGGTTCCTGCGAAACCGAAGAGCTTGTCGGCCTCGGCGTAGCGGCTGGGCCGCAAATACATCGACTGGTCGTACTCGGTGACCGGTGGCGGGTCGGCATAGCCGACGATGGTGGCCTCGTAGTCGACCCACAGATGACCCACTTCGGCATCGAACTTGTGGATGCGATTGCCGTGTGTGCCGCTGATCTCCAGCGCTTCGATGGGTCGCCCATCCAGGTTGAACTTCAGCGACTCGGTCACCTGTGCGCCGGGATGCGGAGCCACCGCGATCTGGAATTCGAGAGTCGTCGCTGCGTTGATGTCGACCTCGAGCTGGGCCGCGACTTCTCGTCTCATGCCCAGATCATCCGTCAGTGGCGACGAACAAGCGAACCGGGTCCCGGTCGGGTTCGCTACTCGGCCGGGTTGTTGCGGGCGGCGCGCCAGCCCCGGTAACCGCGGTGCGCGGCGAATGCGCCGACGACGGCTGTCGCGCACCACACGCCGATGGCCACGTACACCAGCGGTGAGGACAGGTCGCCGACGGATGCGCCCAGCGCGGTGTAGACGAACGCCCGTGGCGCCGATCCGATGAGCGATCCGATCATCATCTGCCACAACGGAACTCCGAAGGCGCCGAATGCATAGGAGGCCGCCGCATCCGAGATGCCGGGAACGAACTTCTGGCCGACCACCGCCCAGAGCCCGCCGCGGGCGATGAGCGCATCGATGCGGTCGGCGCGTTCGGCGCCCAGCAGTGCGCGGGTGCTGTCCCGGCCGGCTCGGCGTCCGGCCAGCCCGGCGATCGTCGCGGTGCCCACTGTCGCGCCCAGCGTGACGAAGGTCCCCAGCACCGGACCGAAGAGCAGGCCGCTGCCCGCGGCCAGCAGGGGCCCCGGTACGAACACGCTGCCCAGCGCCGCGGACACCGCCACATAGACCAGCGGGGCGGCCGGCCCGGTGGAGGCCACCGCATCGCGGATGTCCTCGATGTCGAGAATGCGTGCGACACCTATCAGGTACCACAGCCCCAGCAGGAATGCGGCCAGCAGTGTGAGCCGGACGATATGCGCACGCCGGCCGAGCGTGACGTCGTCGACGGCCCTCACGCCCCGATCAGCGAGTCGACCCAGCCGCGCGCGAAGTACAGCAGGAAACCGGCCGCGACGACCCACAGCAGCGGGCTGACCTCACGGCCTTTGCCTGCTGCCGTGCGCACGATGGCCCAGGAGATGAAGCCGACGCCGATGCCGTTGGCGATCGAGTAGCTCAGCGGCATCACGGCCACCGTCAGGACCACCGGCAGGGCGATGGAGAAGTCCGCGAGGTCGATCTCGCGCAGATGCGAGGCCATCATGGCGCCGACGATCACCAGCGCCGCGGCGGCGACCTCGGTGGGCACGATGGCGGCCAGCGGCGTGAGAAACATTGCCGCCAGGAACAATCCGCCGGTCACCAGGCTGGCCAGCCCGGTGCGGGCGCCTTCGCCGATACCGGCGCCGGACTCGATGAACACTGTGTTCGACGACGCCGATGCCGCGCCGCCGACCACCGCGCCGGCACCTTCGATCACCAGTGCGGACTGCAGCCGCGGGAAGTTGCCCTTGTCGTCGGCGACTTCGGCCTGCCGGGACAGACCGGTGAAGGTGCCCATCGCGTCGAAGAAGTTGGTGAACACCAGGGTGAACACCAGCATGACCGCGGCCAGGATGCCGATGCGGCCGAAGCTGTCCAGGCTGAACTCACCGACCAGCGACAGATCCGGCATGGCGAACGGCGAACCGCTCAGCGTGGGCACCGAAAGTCCCCAGCCGCCGGGCTTCTCGGTCGCCGATCCCAGATGCCAGATGGCCTCGATGGCGACGGCGACTACGGTGCCGGTGATCAGTCCGATCAGGATGCCGCCGCGGATCTTGCGCGCCACCAGCACGCCGGTCACCAGCAGGGTGAATACGAACACCACGGTGGGCACGCTGGTGATCGACCCTTCGCCCTGCCCGCCGAGGCCGACCGGTGGGGATGGTCCGCCGGTGGAGGCCACGAACCCGGCATCGACCAGTCCGATGAACAGGATGAACAACCCGATACCGGCCGTGATGGCCAACTTCAGCGGCAGCGGCACCGCGTCGAAGATCAGCCTGCGCAACCCGGTCACCGCCAGCAGCACGATGATCAGACCGTTGATGACCACCAGCCCCATCGCCTCGGGCCAGGTGAGCGCGCCGACCACCGAGGACGCCAGGAAGGAGTTGATGCCGAGCCCGGCGGCGAACGCGAATGGCAGCCGGGCGATGACACCGAACACGATCGTCATCACGCCCGCGGCCAGCGATGTCACCGCGGACACCTGGGTGAAGCCCAGCTGGTTGCCCGCGACGTCGGGCGCGCCGGACAGGATGATCGGGTTCAGCACGATGATGTAGGCCATCGCGATGAAGGTGACTACACCGCCGCGCAGCTCCGAGGAGATGGTCGAGCCGCGCGCCGTGATTTCGAAGAAGCGGTCCAGCCGGTTCACGGTTCGACCTTAAGGTGCACCGCCGAGTCCGCGCTCGATGGCATCGGGATCCGGGCGATCGAGCAGCAATACCCGTGTCGAACGCTGGGGACGAGATCGAGCTGAGGGTTGTATTTCGGGGGTGGTGGGCCTTGTTCGACGACCCTCACCTCGATCTGGCCCCTAGGGCGCCGGGGCATGTTCCCCTCAGGGGCGGGTCGCCCGGCCGCCGGAACTGACCCAGGCCAGGAACTCGTCGGCCGAGAACACCGGCTTGCCCAGTTCGTGGGCCTTGCGGGCCTTGCCCGACTGGGTGCCGATCTCCGCGGTGACCAGCACCTCACACCGGGTCTTGGTGACCGTTTTGACCGGCGCCAACCCGACCGCCTCGGCGTGGCGCATCATCTCCTCGCGTGACACCTCACGACCCGCGGCATCCTGCGCGGTGCCGGTGAAGCAGACGCGGGCGCCGGGTACCAGCACCGACCCGATAGCGTCGCTCGCCGCCGCGGGTTCCACTGCGGTATCCACGATTTCGACGCCGAGGAGCTGCTGCGCCGCCTGGAGGCGTGCCACCGCGGCGTCGTTCAATCTGACCCGGGTGGCTGCTGCCCGCAGCTGGTCGGCCACCGAGTGCCGCGCCGCTGCGATCCACGGGGTGACCGGCAGCTCCTCGGCGATCGCCGCACTGCCCAGCAACGCGGGCCCGATCTGCCTGCTCACTGCCAGCAGTGCCGATAGCGCGGGCAAGGTTGCCGCGGTGGGTGTCGGCCGGGTGTGGCTGCGGGTGATGAGATGCCCGGACAACGATTCCGGCGGCTCACCGAACGATGTGGAACCCGAACTGCCGGAACCGGATTCGGTGAAGGCGGCCAAGGTGGTCTCGGCGTTCTCGAGGGCGGTGCCACCGGTGAGCCGCACGGAGCGCCGCGGCAGGTCGACACCCAGTGGCATCACCGTCACCGTGCCCAGTCGCTTCAGCTCGAAATCGATGAGGCCCAAGATCTCGTCGATACCGGCGCCGACGGGGGTGCAGCCCGTCAGCATCGGAGCCATGACACCCCACGCTTCGGCGAGGGTCGGTGCCAGCAGGATGTCGGCCACGCTGATCCCGTGGGCCTGCCGGGCGTCGGCGAGATCGCGTTGAGGGTTGACCAGGGTGCTCACCGCGGTGCCGTCATCGAACGCGATGGCAATCTCGACCGGGCGGGGTCGCGACATCCGGCCCTCGTCGCCGACGGTCAGCATCGCGACCGCACAGAACCGGCGCGGTCCGCTGTCGCCGCCGTCACCCTGCAGGAACCGTGCGATCCGGCGGTCGGTCTTCAGATCCTTGGGCAGCACCGGGCGTTTGAGCACCAGCCCGCTCATCGATGTGCACCGGCTCAACGCCACATAGAGCTGTCCGTAGGAGAACATGCCGCCGGTCAGGTCGACGACCAGCCGGTCCAGCGTCTGTCCCTGGCTCTTGTGGATGGTGATGGCCCAGGCCAGCTTGAACGGCAACTGGGTGAACGTGCCGCAGACCTCGTGGTGCAGCGAGCCGCCTTCGACGACAGGCTGGGTCGCCTCCCAGGTGTTGAGACCGACCTCGGCGCAGCTGCCGTCGGTGAACTCGACGACGACCGCGGCCTCCGCGCCGCCGACCCGTGCGGTCACCTTGCCCAGCGTCCCGTTCACCCAGCGGTCGGACTGATCGTTGTTGAGCATCATGATCTGGGCGCCCACCTTGAACCGCAGGGTCTCGTCCGCGGGTGGGTCGAACAGGCTCAGGTCGCCGGTCTGGCTGGCGTGGTGCACGATCTCCTCGCCGTCGAGGCGCTCCAGCTGCTGGCGGTTGCGCGCCGTCACCAGCCGGTTCGTCGGGGCCAGCGTCAGCCAGAACTCGTCTTCGGGCGGCACGAAATCGGGATCGGTGCGCGCGTTGAGCTGTTCCTGGGCGTGCCCCAGCAGCAACCCCTCGCGAATCTCGTTGAGGATCGCGGTCATCCGGTCGTCGCCGAGCTGGCGGAACACCGTGGTCAGCGCCACCATCGGAAACTCGTCGCGGTGGAACGTGTTGGCGGAGAAGAAGTACGGGGTGGCGTACCGGTCGGTGAAGAACGCCGCCTCGGCCTCGGTGACCACCGGGGGCAACTGGTAGAGATCGCCCACCAACACGATCTGCACTCCGCCGAACGGGGTGCCCGGATCGGGGCCGAATCGGTGCAGTGCGGCGGCGATCTTGTCGAACAGATCGGCCCGGACCATCGACGCCTCGTCGATGATGAGAGTGTCCAGCGCCTTCAGGGTCCTGGCGAACCGGCCGGGGTAGTAACGCCCGGTCTGGATGTCGGTGAGGCTGGTGGTGCTGTTGAGGCCGAACAGTCGGTGGATGGTGTAACCGTCGACGTTGAGTGCGGCGATTCCGGTCGGCGCCACGACGACGCAGTTGCGGTCGGTCTGAGACATGAAGCGGCGGATCAGCGTCGACTTGCCGGTGCCGGCCTTGCCGGTGAGGAAGACGTGCCTGCCCTCCGCGAGCAGGCCCATGGCGTCGCGGAACTCGTCGGTCAACACGAACTCGCGCGCAGCCATGGACACCTCCCGGCACCTATGAGAACACGGTCGCGCGTGTGGTCTTGATCACGTCGGCGCCGTGACCGGATCTGGCTGTAACGCCACGGCGGCGTCAGCGATGAACAATGCGAGACAGCTGCTGGGCCTTCGGGCCGGTGTCGGGGGAGATGACTGCTGAGTTGGCAGTAGTGGCTGAGAGACGCCGCGCTCCCTGATATCTGAGGAGTGGATGCACGATGGGTGCAGCGCGTGAAGAGTTCATGAGGCGATCGATGCTGGCCGGGCTGGCCTCCACGGTGGTGATATCGCTGACCGCCCTCACCGCGGGGGTGGCACCGGCGGCGGCCGAGCCGGAGATCGCCCCGACGACGACGGCGCAGGCGCCGCAGCCGC
>JBPPMV010000410.1:0-2626 GCA_051306235.1 Mycobacterium sp.
GTGCAGACCATCACCCGGCCCAACGGCAAACCGATCGAGCACACCACGATCCCGTTCATGCTCAGCCAGCAGGGCGCCACCCGCACCATGAACGAGAAATACCAGCAGGACCAGTTCGCCGGGATGCTGCGGCAGGCCGACGATATGCAATCCAATATCGACACCATGCAGTCGCTGTCGTCCATCACCGAGCAGATGGCCGCCACCACCCATTCGATGGTGCTCAAGACCAGCGACATGACGCTCGATATCGCCGAATTACGGGACCATATCGCCGATTTCGACGATTTCCTGCGGCCCATCCGCAACTACTTCTACTGGGAACCGCACTGCTATGACATCCCGGTGTGCTGGACCATGCGGTCGGTGTTCGACACCCTTGACGGTATCGACGTGCTGACCACCGATATCCAGGCGCTGGTCCCGGATCTGCAACGCCTGGACACCCTGTTACCGCAGATGGTCGTGCTGATGCCGGAGAACATCCGCGTCATGGAGAACATGCGCAACTCCATGCTGACCATGTACCAGACCCAGAAGGGTATGCAGGACCAAGGGTCGGCGATGTCGGAGAACGGGACGGCCATGGGTGAGGCCTTCGACGCCGCCCGCAACGATGACACGTTCTACCTACCGCCGGAGGCCTTCGAGAACGAGGACTTCAAGCGCGGCATGGAGAGCTTCATCTCACCCGACGGAAAGTCGGTGCGATTCATCATCAGCCACGAGGGGGACCCGGCCACCCCCGAAGGCATCGCGCACGTCGACCCGATCAAGACGGCCGCCAAGGAAGCCATCAAGGGCACCCCGCTGGAAGGTTCCAAGATCTTCCTCGCCGGGACCGCGGCCACCTACAAGGATATGCACGACGGTGCCCAGTGGGATCTGCTCATCGCCGGGATCGCAGCCGCTGCACTGATTTTCGTGATCATGCTGATCATCACCCGCGCGCTGGTGGCCGCCGCGGTGATCGTCGGCACCGTGCTGCTGTCGTTGGGCGCCTCGTTCGGCATGTCAGTGTTGTTGTGGCAGCATCTGCTTGGGCTCGAACTGCACTGGATGGTGCTGCCCATGTCGGTGATCCTGCTGCTGGCGGTGGGCTCGGACTACAACCTGCTGCTGGTGTCGCGGTTCAAGGAGGAGCTGCACGGCGGGCTGAAGACCGGCATCATCCGCGCCATGGCGGGCACCGGATCGGTGGTCACCTCGGCGGGGCTGGTGTTCGCCTTCACCATGGCATCGTTCGCGGCCAGCGACCTGAAGGTGATGGCCCAGGTCGGCACCACCATCGCGCTCGGGTTGCTGTTCGACACCCTGGTGGTGCGCTCCTTCATGACGCCGTCGATCGCGGCTCTGCTCGGCAAGTGGTTCTGGTGGCCGCAGGTGATCCGCACCGAGGCCTCCCAGCGCCGGCTCGCGGCGCGAGGGATCGACGTCCCCGCGTAGGCTGAATGGATCGACACCCCCGCGCCTGATCCCCTCCGCATAGCCGTGCTCGCGCCCATCGCGTGGCGCACACCCCCGCGCCATTACGGGCCCTGGGAGCAGTTCGCCTCCTCGCTCACCGAGGGGTTGGTGGCTGCCGGACATCACGTCACGCTGTTCGCCACCGCCGACTCGATCACCGCCGCCGACCTGGTGGCGACATCCGCGTGCGGCTGGTCCGAGGATGAGACGATCGACGCCAAGGTCGCCGAATGCCTGCACATTGCGTCGGTGTTCGAACGCGCCGACGATTTCGATGTCATCCACAACGGGTTCGACTTCCTGCCGCTCACCTACAGCGATCTCGTCACGACACCGGTGGTCACCACGATCCACGGATTCTCCTCGGAGCGCATCGTTCCCGTCTACCAGCGCTACGACGGTGTCGGCGCGTACGTGTCGATCAGCGACGCCGACCGGCATCCCGCGCTGAGCTACGCCGCCACCATCCACCACGGCATCAACACCGACGAGTTCGCGGTGCACCCGGATCCCGGCGAGCATCTGCTGTTCTTTGGGCGCATCCACCCCGACAAGGGCACCGCCCACGCCATCGAGGTCGCCCGCCGCTGCGGACGCCGACTCGATATCGCCGGAATCATCCAGGACGAGGACTACTTTCGCGATGCGGTCGCCCCGTTCCTGGACGGCGAGCAGGTGCGCTACCTCGGTGCCGTCGATGCCGCCGACCGCGCGGAGGTGCTCGGCGGGGCGCACGCCCTGCTGCACCTCATCGACTTCGACGAGCCGTTCGGTTACAGCGTGGTCGAGGCAATGGCCTGCGGCACACCGGTGATCGCCAACGACCGGGGCTCGATGAGCGAACTGATCGAGCACGGCGTGACCGGCTATCTGGTCGACGATCTCGACGCGGCGGTCGCCGCCGTCGACGCGGCCGCAACACTGGACCGCCCGAAGATCGCCGAGTTGACGACAGGACGCTTCACAGTCGGGGCGATGGTCGACAAGGATGTGGACGTGTACCGCGATGTGATCGGCACCTGGGCATGACGGCCTGGTGGACGTCGGCGGTGGTCTACCAGATCGACCCGCGCCGCGACGCCGCCTCCAACGGCGACGGTCTCGGTGACCTGGTCGGCATCACCGCCCGGCTCGCTCATCACGCCGCGCGCGGCGTCGA
>JBPPMV010000411.1:0-7903 GCA_051306235.1 Mycobacterium sp.
ACATCCGAGCCGTTGCACTCGTCGTGCACCCGCGCAGTGAGTTCGACTCCCGCGTCGGCCAGATCCCGTGGGTCACCGAAGATGTACACGGTCTGACCACCGATCGGCGGCAGGAACACCTCCAGATCGCCGCGGGTGACCAGTTCCGGATACATGCCGCCGGTCTCCTCGAACAACGCTCGGCGCAACGCAGCCTCGGTGCAGCCGAATCGTGCGGCGACACCGGGCAGGTACCAGACCGGTTCGAGGGCCACCTTGGTCACCACCGCGGCACCGCTCGCCAGCAGAATCTTCCCGTCCGGCCGCAACCGGCCCTGCTGGATGGCCGCCGCCACCTCGGGCAGCATCACGTGCGCCTTGGTGACGGCAATGGTCGGGCGGATGTCGAGGCCGGACCCCAGTTCGGCGGAAAAGACGTCGGCGACCGCGGCGCCCCACGGGTCGAGGCTGACGATCGCGGCCGGGTCCTGCCACTGCGGATACGGGCCGACGACATCGGTCGGCGCGGTATTGGTCAGGTCCGCCCGGTGCTGCGGCGACAGTGCGCCGGCGGCCACCGCCAACGCCCGGTACACGCCGTAGGAGCCGCTGTGGGTGCCGATGACATTGCGATGGGCCCGATTGGCGGTGGTTCCCACGATCGGGCCCCGCTCGGCGGCGCCGGCCGCACCCCACTGGATCGCCGGTGCCGTGGCCCCGGCGCTGTGCGAGGTCAGCCGGATGTGCCGGGCGGCCGCGCGATCTCCGGTGTCTAAAGCCACGTCGGCTCCTCCTTGCAGGACGAACGCGCAAACGACTGGGGTGACGGCGTTGTCCCCTGCATCGTATCAGCGCAGGTCACACCCCACCTGGCATTCGAATATCACAGTCCGACAACGTCATTCGTCACCGGGCAACCGTCCAGGTGTCGAACTCCGCGCGGCGGGGTATACGCCGAGCGCGCGGGCGCTCAGCCAGCCACTGAGCTGTGCCCGCCTGGCATGCACTCACGCTCGAGAGGAGCACACGGTGACCGATATACAGCCCAAACCGACCACCACCGACGCCGGCATCCCGGTCTACAGCGACGAACATTCCCTGACGATCGGCCCCGACGGCCCCATCCTGCTGCAGGATCACTACCTGATCGAGCAGATGGCCAACTTCAACCGGGAGCGGATCCCGGAGCGTCAGCCACATGCCAAGGGCGGCGGCGCGTTCGGTCACTTCGAGGTGACCCACGATGTCAGCGCCTTCACCAAGGCCGCGTTCCTGCAGCCGGGCGTCAAGACCGAGACCCTGGCCAGGTTCTCCACCGTCGCTGGCGAGCGCGGCAGCCCGGACACCTGGCGCGACCCGCGCGGATTCGCCATCAAGTTCTACACCTCCGACGGCAACTTCGACATGGTCGGCAACAACACCCCGGTGTTCTTCATCCGCGACCCGTTGAAGTTCCAGCACTTCATCCGGTCCCAGAAGCGCCGGTCCGCCAACAACCTGCGCGATCACGATATGCAGTGGGATTTCTGGACGCTCTCCCCGGAGTCTGCCCACCAGGTGACCTGGCTGATGGGTGACCGGGGCATCCCGCGCACCTGGCGCCACATGAACGGCTACTCCAGCCACACCTACAGCTGGATCAACGCCGCGGGTGAGATCTTCTGGGTCAAGTACCACTTCAAATCCGATCAGGGCGTCGAGTTCCTCACCCAGGATGAGGGCGATGAGCTCGCGGGCAGCGATGGCGACGCCCACCAGCGGGATCTGTTCGACTCCATCGAGGGCGGCGAGTTCCCGACGTGGTCGCTGAAGGTGCAGATCATGCCCTTCGAGGACGCGAAGAACTACCGGTTCAACCCGTTCGACCTGACCAAGGTGTGGCCGCACAGCGATTACCCGCTGATCGATGTCGGCACGCTGACGCTAGACCGCAACGTCACTGATTACCACACCGAGATGGAGCAGTCGGCGTTCGAACCGAACAACTCGGTACCGGGCACCGGGCTGAGCCCGGACAAGATGCTGATCGCCCGCGACTTCGCTTACGCCGACGCGCACCGCCACCGTCTCGGGGTGAACTACAAGCAGATCCCGGTCAACTCACCGAAGACCGAGGTGCACAGCTACTCCAAGGACGGCGCGATGCGGGTCAAGAACGTCTCCGACCCGGTGTATGCGCCGAATTCGTACGGCGGGCCGCAGGCCGACCCGGCGCGGACCGGCGAACCGCTGTGGCATGCCGACGGCGAGATGGTGCGCGCCGCCTACAGCCTGCATGCCGAGGATGACGACTGGGGTCAGGCCGGCACGTTGGTGCGCGACGTCCTCGATGACGCGGCGCGGGATCGGCTGGTCTCCAATATCGCCGGGCATCTGTCCGACGGGGTGTCCGACACGGTGTTGCAGCGCGCGTTCGAGTACTGGCGCAATGTGGACAAGGAGTTGGGCGACAGGGTCGCCGCCGCGGTCAGCGGCAATTAGACAGAGGCCGCGGTCAGCGGCGATTAGACAGAGGCCGCGGTCAGCGGCACGTAGTACGTCGACGGTGCGCTCAGATCGCGGATCGGCCTGTTATCGCGATCTGAGTGCACCCTCGCCGGTCAGCTCACCTGCGGCGAGCGGACCCGCCCCGAGTTCACGGGTTCGATCGGCAGCCTGCGCAGCGCGGCGGGCGCCTCGGCGGGCACCACCGGGCGGACCGGGGCGATGGGGTCCAACCGCCGGTAGGGCTCGCCCTGGGCCGGACGCAGATCGGCTTCACCCTTGTTCGGCCACAGTGCGGCGGCGCGCTCTGCCTGCGCGGTGATGGACAGCGACGGGTTGACCCCGAGGTTGGCCGAAATCGATGCTCCATCGGCCACATACAGCGTCGGGTAGCGGTACACCCGCTGGTAGGGGTCGATGACCCCGGTCTCGACGCTGTCGCCGATGGCCGCGCCGCCCAGGAAGTGGGCCGTGAGCGGGATGTTGAACAGCTCACCCCACGTTCCACCGGCGACCCCGTCGATCTTCTCGGCGATGCGCCGGGTGACCTCGTTGCCTGCCGGGATCCACGACGGGTTGGGCAGGCCGTGGCCCTGCTTGCTGTCCAGCATGCGGTAGCCGAACCACGTCTTGCGGGTGAACGTCGTGATCGAGTTGTCCAGGTGCTGCATGACGAGCGCGATCATGGTCCGTTCGCTCCACCTGCGCGGGTTGAGCAGCCTCATCGTCCCGCGCCGGTCGGCCTTTGCGGTCTGGACAAGTTGCTTCCAGCGCGGCACGTCGCTGCCCTCGGGACCGGTGCCGTCGGTCATCAGGGTCTGCAGAAGGCCCATGGCATTGGAGCCCTTGCCGTACCGGCACGGTTCGACATGGGTGTCACTGGTCGGGTGGATCGATGAGGTGATCGCGACGCCCTGGGTGAGGTTGAGATCGTCGCCGACCGTGAGCCGTCCCGCGCCGACGATGGATTCGGAGTTGGTGCGGGTCAGCACGCCGAGACGGTCCGACAGACCGGGCAGCTTGCCCTTGTCCCGCATCCGGAACAGCAGTTTCTGGGTGCCGTAGGTACCGGCGGCCAGGATCAGATGGTTGGCCGTGAAGGTCTTCTTGCGGCGGCGAAGCTTCCCGCCGGTGCGCACCGTGTGCACCTCCCACACACCATCGGGACGCTGCGCGAACTCCCGCACCGAGGTGAGCGCATGTACCTGTGCGCCTGCCGATTCCGCCAGACCGAGGTAGTTCTTCAGCAGGGTGTTCTTGGCGCCATGCCGGCAGCCCGTCATGCACTCGCCACATTCGATGCACCCGGTGCGGTCCGGGCCTGCCCCACCGAAGTACGGGTCGGCCACGGTTTTTCCGGGTGTCTTTGCGCCGTCTTCACCGAAGAACACTCCGACCGGGGTGGGCACGAAGGTGTGGCCGACACCCATGTCCTCGGCGACCTCCTTCATGATCCGGTCGGCATCGGTGAACGTGGGATTGGTGACGACGCCGAGCATGCGCTTGGCCTGGTCGTAATGCGGCATGAGTTCTTCACGCCAGTCGGTGATGTCTTTCCACTGCGCGTCGGCGAAGAACGGCTCCGGCGGCACATAGAGGGTGTTGGCGTAGTTCAGCGAACCACCGCCGACCCCGGCACCGGCCAGGATCATGCAGTTGCGCAGCAAATGGATCCGCTGGATGCCGTACATGCCGAACTGCGGGGCCCAGAGAAACTTGCGCAGGTTCCACGAGGTCTTCGCGAAGTCGTCATCGGCATACCGTCGGCCGGCCTCCAGTACGCCGACCCGGTAGCCCTTTTCGGTCAGTCGCAGCGCACTGACGCTGCCGCCGAATCCCGAGCCGATGATCAGCACGTCATAGTCAGGCTTCATGTGACCAGTATGACGCTACCGACAGGTAACTTTCTAGACAGGAGGACCTAACTTGTAAAGAACGTGTTCTGATCAGGAGCCGACGGTCAGGCCGACCTTCTGAAACTCCTTCAGATCGCAGTAACCGGCCTTGGCCATCGACCGGCGCAACCCGCCGACCAGATTCAGCGATCCGAACGGATCGTCCGACGGTCCGTTGAGCACCTGTTCCAGCGACGGTCGCTCACCGAGAGCAACCTGCAGCAGCGCACCGCGCGGCAGCGACGGATGCGCGGCCGCCGAGGGCCAGAACCAGCCGTCACCCTGGGCTTCGGCCGCAACCGACAGCGGCGGGCCGAGCACCACGGCGTCGGCGCCGCACGCGATCGCCTTGGCCAGGTCACCGGAGGTCTGGATATCACCGTCGGCCAGCACGTGCACGTAGCGCCCGCCGGTCTCGTCGAGGTATTCGCGGCGCGCCGCCGCCGCATCGGCGATCGCGGTGGCCATCGGGACGCTGATGCCCAGCACCTCGTCGGATGTGGTCACTCCAGAGGTGGATCCGTAGCCGACGATGACGCCGGCCGCACCGGTGCGCATCAGGTGCAGCGCGGTGCGGTGATCGAGCACGCCGCCGGCCACCACCGGCACGTCCAGTTCGGAGATGAAGGTCTTCAGGTTCAGCGGTTCACCATCGTTGGCGACCCGCTCGGCGGAGATCAGGGTGCCCTGGATGACCAGCAGGTCGAGACCGGCGGCGACCAGTGCCGGCGTGAGCGCGGCAGCATTCTGCGGGCTGACCCGCACCGCGGTGGTGACACCGGCCTCCCGGAGGCGCGCGACCGCGGCACCCCGCAGTTCGGGATCCAGCGGCGCGGCGTGCAGCTGCTGCAGCAGCCGGATCGACTCCGACTCGTCCTCGGCGTTCGCCGCGATATCGACGACCTGGGCGATCTTGGCCTCGACATCGGCATGCCGACCGATCAGTCCTTCGCCGTTCAGCACACCGAGACCGCCGAGCCGCCCCATCTCGATGGCGAACTCCACCGACACCAGAGCGTCGGTCGGGTGCGCGAGCACCGGGATCTCGAAGCGGTACGCGTCCAGCTGCCAGGCCGTCGAGACGTCCTTGGAGGAGCGGGTGCGCCGCGCCGGGACGATGTTGATATCGCTCAGTTCGTACGTGCGACGGGCGGTTCTGCCCATGCCGATTTCAACCATGTCACGCATAGTGGTGTGGGCCCCTAACGGGCGTAGTAGTTCGGGGCTTCGACGGTCATCGCGACGTCGTGCGGGTGGCTTTCCTTCAAGCCGGCGGCGGTGATCTGCACAAACTGCGCCTGCTGCAGATGCTCGATGGTGTCCGAGCCGGTGTACCCCATCGCCGCGCGCAGACCGCCGGTCAGCTGGTGGATCACCGTCGACAGCGGCCCGCGGAACGGCACCCGGCCCTCGATGCCCTCGGGAACCAGCTTGTCCTCGGAGAGCACATCGTCCTGGAAGTAGCGGTCCTTCGAGTAGCTCTTGGCAGCGCCGCGGCCCTGCATGGCCCCCAGCGATCCCATGCCGCGGTAGCTCTTGAACTGCTTGCCGTTGACGAAGATCAGTTCACCCGGCGACTCGGCGGTGCCGGCCAGCAGTGAGCCGAGCATGGCGGTGGAGGCGCCGGCGGCGAGCGCCTTGGCGATATCACCCGAGTACTGCAGACCACCGTCGGCGATCACCGGCACACCCTTGCGGGAGCAGGCGGCGACGGCTTCCAGGATCGCGGTGATCTGAGGCGCGCCCACGCCGGCGACGACGCGGGTGGTGCAGATGGAACCGGGCCCCACGCCGACCTTGACGGCGTCGGCTCCGGCGTCGACCAGTGCGGCGGCGGCCGCGCGGGTGGCGACATTGCCGCCGACCACGTCGACGCGATCACCGACGGCGGCCTTGAGGCGGCTCACCATGTCGAGCACCAGCCGGTTGTGCGCATGGGCGGTGTCCACGATCAGCACGTCGACGCCGGCATCGGCCAACGTCATCGCCCGGGTCCAGGCGTCGTCACCGATACCGACGGCCGCACCGACCAGCAGTCGGCCGTCGCTGTCCTTGGTGGCCAGCGGGAACTGCTCGGTCTTGACGAAGTCCTTGACGGTGATCAGCCCGGTCAGCTTGCCGTTGCCGTCGACGATCGGCAGCTTCTCGATCTTGTAACGGCGCAGCAGTCCCAGCGCCGCCTCGGCGGACACGCCCGCCTGCGCGGTGATCAGCGGGGCCTTGGTCATCACCTCGGCGACCGGCTTGGACTGGTCGACCTCGAAGCGCATATCGCGGTTGGTGATGATCCCCACCAGCGCGCCGTGGGTATCCACCACCGGCAGACCCGAGATGCGGAACCGGGCACACATCGCGTCGACCTCGGCCAGCGTGTTCTCCGGCGAGCAGGTCACCGGATCGGTGACCATCCCGGCCTCGGACCGCTTCACGGTCTCGACCTGTCCGGCCTGTTCGGCGACCGAGAGGTTGCGATGCAGGACTCCCATACCGCCGGCCCGGGCCATCGCGATGGCCATCCGCGACTCGGTGACGGTGTCCATCGCCGAACTCACCAACGGCACCCGCAGCCGGATCCGTTTGGTGAGCTGGCTGGAGGTGTCGACATTGGCCGGCACCACGTCCGACGCGGCCGGCAAGAGCAGGACATCGTCGAAGGTCAGCCCGAGCATCGCGATCTTGGTCGGATCATCGCCGCCGGTGGGTACCGGGATGGCGAGCGGGACGCTGCTTTCAGCGATCGACATGGGTGGAGCCTCCACTAACAACAGTCGCGAATCTAAGAGGTCAGTCTATCGGCACTGACCTCCACGCTCTCGGCCACGCCGGGCGAGGGGCCCGGGGCCGGCATGCGACGCGCTGCCGGGGTGAACCGGTGGCGCGAAACCAGCGGGGCTGCGTAGGCTAGATCCGTGCGAGATGACCTCCCGCCTGGCCTGCCACCCGACCCCTTCGCCGATGACCCGTCCGATCCCTCGGCGGCTCTCGACGCGATCGAGCCTGGCCTGCCACTCGATGCGCAGGAACGCAGTGCCGTGGAAGCGGACCTGGCTGACCTGGCGGTATACGAGGCGTTGTTGGCGCACAGGGGAATTCGCGGACTCGTGGTCTGCTGTGACGAATGCCAGCAGGACCACTATCACGATTGGGACATGCTGCGCGCGAACCTGCTGCAGCTGCTGGTCGACGGAACGGTCCGGCCACATGAGCCGGCCTACGACCCTGAGCCCGATGCCTATGTCACCTGGGATTACTGCCGCGGTTACGCCGACGCCTCGCTGAACGAGGCGGCTTCGGAACCCGACGGCTACCGCTGACCTTTTTTATCCTTCGCCGGCCGGAACCGTGGTCGTGGTGACCACGGTCGGCACGGTCTCGACCGGCTCCTCGCCCACCGGGGCCTCCTCGACCGTCGGCGCCGATGTGACCACCGGGGCCTCCTGCGCAACTGAGGGCGCAACGCTGGGCGGTGCCGCGGGTGAGGATGCCGGGGGCACGCTCGCCCGTGGCGGCGGAGCCACCGTGCTCGACTGCGTCACCGTCGTGGT
>JBPPMV010000412.1:0-6441 GCA_051306235.1 Mycobacterium sp.
CTTCGGTTGACCGAGCCGTGCGCTGGACCAGCCTCCAATCTCGTGCGCCGCCGTGCCGCTCCGCGAAGCCGGGCCGCGGACCATCCCGTGTACGAGGTCTGCGAGCCACGTCCGAAGCGATGCTGGCGAGACCGCCACCAGGGTCGCGCCAGGTCGCCGCGACCTGGAAGCCGAGAGATCCGGCGGCAGACATGACCTGCAGCCAGAACGCGTTCCTGGACCGCGCACGCACGCGGCCCCGCTGGGCCAAGCGTGCCCTGACGACCCTCCGTGCACCCTGGGTCGTCGAGATGTGCGTCATGATCGGCCTTCTCGTGGCCTACAACTTCATCCGGGCCGCCCAGGGAACGGATGCGTCGCTCGCGGTCGAGCACAGCCGCCAGGTCCTCCGGCTCGAAGGCAACCTCTTCTTCGATGTCGAGGTTGCCCTCAACACATGGGTCGGCACGGTCCCAGTTATCGCGGTCGCGGCCTGCTACTTCTACGCACTGATGCACTACGTCATGACCCCGGTAGTGCTGCTGATGTCGCGACGTGCGGGCGGCCGCCAGTACTGGCGCGGATACTGGGCGATCGTGATCGCCTCGACCATAGCCCTTCTCGTCTATGCCGAATGGCCGATGGCACCGCCCCGGCTGGTGCCCGATCTCCAGATCGACGACGTCATGCGCACCTATTCGGACTACGGCTGGTGGGGCTCGGCGGCCTCGGCGCCACGCGGCATCGGCGACGCCACCAACCAGTACGCCGCGATGCCATCCCTCCACTTCGGCTGGTCCCTGTGGTGTGCCGTCCAGCTCTGGGGACTCCCGAACAAGCGTTGGCGTCCTCTCGCCGTCGCCTACCCGACCGTGCAGGCGATCGTCGTTCTGGCAACGGGAAATCACTTCCTGCTCGATGTCATCGCGGGAGCCGCATGCGTCGGCCTCGCCTATCTGATCGCTGACGCGCTGGTCGCCTCCCCCGACTCGCCGGTGGATTCACACACCTCCAGTCAGGGCTCCGCGCCCGGCGAGAACTTCTCCAGAGATGTGTAGCATCGCGGCATACGCGAACGAAGAGGAGTCTGGTGATCGACGTGCCGTGGGTCGAAGAGGAGCGTCAGGCGCTCGCAGCCTCTTTCCGGGCCGCCGACCCAGAGGCCCCCACCCTCTGTGCCGGATGGACCGTCCGCCAGCTCTGCGCGCATCTGGTGCAGCGAGATCATGCCGTCCTGGGCAACATCTGGGACCAGTTGACGACCAGATCGCCCGGAGAAGAGCGGTTCATGGGACGCCTGGTCGACGCTGCCAGGACGCCCGAGGGGTACGCCGCCCTCGTGGATAGATTCTCGGCCGGACCCGGTCGTTACTCGCTCATGAGGCGGCTCGACGCGAGCTTCAACCTGGTCGAATACGTCATCCACCACGAGGACCTGCGCCGCGGTTCTGGCCCCGTTCCCCGGCGCGACCTCACCGCTGACGAGAACGACGAGCTCTGGCGTCGCTCACGCCTGATCGTCAGGACGGCATATCGGAAGTCCCCGGTCGGTGTTGTGCTCGCGCCCGACGCACGCCCAGCCCGTCCGGTCAAGAAGGCGCCCCGCACCGTCACCGTGACCGGTGCTCCTCTCGAGTTGGTGCTGCACGCCTCCGGCAGGCGTTCCGCCGCCGACGTCACGATCGAGGGGGCCGCCGCGGACGTGGAGGCGTTCACCGACTGGGCGGCACAGACCTGACGCGAGCCACCGTGACGGCTGCACCGCAGTCCAGGTTACATACATTCGTGCATGCATGTACTGTCCCCGATGTGCGCACCAGGGCTCGACGGCAGGAGGAACGCTCCGCCACCACCAAGCGCGCCCTGCTCGAAGCGACCGTGGCGTGCTTGGTGGACCTCGGTTACGTCGGTACCACGAGCGCCGCGGTGGCGGAGAAGGCTGGACTCTCGCGCGGCGCGCAACTGCATCACTTCGGCACGCGTGATCAGCTCGTGGTGGCTGCAGTTGAGCATCTGGCACAGAAGCGTCTGGCGCTCGTACGCGAGGCGATGACCGAGCTGTGGGCTCCGCCCTTTCGCGCCGACGATCGGCCACGCGGGACTCCGAAGGAGGCTGCGCTGAGACTGTTGGCTGAGGCGCTCTCAGGGCCGCTGTACGCCGCGACCCTCGAGCTGTGGGTGGCAGCACGCTCCCACCCCGACCTGCGAGCCGAGCTGATCCCAGCCGAGGCGCGGGTCAACGACGAGCTCGCGCACATCTGCCGCACCTACCTCACCAACGACCCGGTGATGATCCGGCTCACGCTCGACCTGCTCCTGGGCAGAGGAGTCAGCGGCCTGCTGACCCCGCACCCGGACAACCGCCAACGACAGGTCCTCACCACGTGGACCCAACTCCTGGAAGGCCGCCCAACCCCATGACTGACCAGCCCTCCCTGCTCGCCACCTGGAATGCGAAGTTCCAGCCGCACCCGGACGGGGCCGACCTCCCTTCCCATCACGACCAGTGCCTGGGCTGCGGACCCGACAACGCTCACGGCCACCACCTCCAGGTCCGCCGCCACGGCGACGGCGTGGTCGCAGACCACACCTTCGACAGCCGGCACGTCGGCGCACCGGGCATCGCCCACGGCGGTGCAGTCGCCACAGTGATCGACGACCTCTACGGATTCCTGCTCTACATCGTCGGCACACCCGCGGTCACGCGCCAGCTGACCGTCGACTACCGAGCACCCGTGATGATCGGCGTCCGCTACCGATTCGAGGCACACGTCGCGAGCCGCGAGGGACGCAAACTGTTTCTCAGCGGCCAACTCACCGACTCCCACGGCTCCGTGCTCGGAACGTCGACAGCAGTGTTCGTCACGGTCGATGTCGCTCACTTCAACCGAGGAGCTGATCCTGGCGATGACGCGTGACGGGACGACCTGCAAGAACCGCGTCGCCGCAACGTGATCTCACCCGCCACACGGATCCGCCCGGATCCACATGCGGCGGCGCGGATCGGCCACGTGGCCGCAGACGATGGATCTGACCGCTCCCGATGCAGTACGCGACAACTGCCTACGCCTGCATAGATAGGAGGAAAAGGAAAAGGGGGGAAACCGTGGCCGCTGCTCAGTGCGGGCGATTATGGTTGGCATATGCAAGCAGTAGGACCGAGTGACGACCTCGTCTCGGTGGAGCGCATCGAGCAGGAACTGACTCTGCTGGTGCGGCGTGCCCAGAAGGTGCACCTGCGCGGCGTCTTGGCCGAGCACGTCGTGGAAAGGGCAGCGTACGGAATTCTCGCGTGGCTCCACGACACCGGCCCGCTGCGACCGAGCGCCCTCGCAGCGCACTTCCACCTGGACGCCTCGACGATCAGCCGCCAGGTCGCCGCCCTGGAGCAGGCCCGCCTGATCATCCGTGAACCTGACGCCGAGGACCGCCGCGCCTGCCGACTGCTGCTCACCGAGCACGGCCGGAAGGTGTTGACCACCACCCGGGCGGAGCGCCGCGGCGTCGTCCGCGAACTGCTGCAGTCCTGGCCACCAGAGGACCTGGCGAACTTCGCGTCCCTGCTGGCCGCCTTCAACGCCGGCCTCGACAACCAACTGAGTCCGAGCCACGACACGCCAGAAGAGAGCCAGCCATGAGCACGTCATCCTCGGCCAGCGCTGACCAGCCCGGGGCAACGACCGCGCAGGTGATGCCGGACCTGACGCACCGGCAGATCCTCACCGTCTTGGTGGGGCTGATGCTGGGGATGCTGGTCGCCGCGCTGTCCCAGACGATCGTGGCCACGGCGCTGCCCACCATCGTCGGCGAGCTCGGCGGTCAGGATCAGCTGGCCTGGGTCGTCTCCGCCACCTTGTTGACCTCGACCGCATCCACACCGATCTGGGGCAAGCTGTCGGACCTGTACGGCCGCAAGATCATGTTCCAGTCCGCGATCGCGATCTTCCTGGTGTCCTCCCTCGCCGCCGGTTTCGCGCAGAACATGGGGCAGCTCGTCGGGTTCCGAGCCGTGATGGGTCTCGGAGTGGGGGGGTTGATGGCGCTGTCCCAGGCGATCATCGGCGACGTCGTCAGTCCCCGCGAACGCGGCCGCTACCAGGGCTACATCGGCTCGGTCTTCGGCCTGTCCACCGTCGCCGGGCCCCTGCTGGGTGGCTTCCTGGTCGAGCACCTCTCGTGGCGGTGGACCTTCTGGGTCGGAATCCCCATCGGCATCGCCGCCCTGGTGGTAACCGAACGTGTGCTCAAGCTGCCGTTCCCGCGGAGCCGGCACGCCATCGACTGGCTGGGAGCGCTCTTCATCGTCGCTGGGATCAGCGCGCTGCTGCTGATGCTTTCGCTCGGCGGCAAGGAGTTCGCCTGGAACTCGGCCTGGACCTATGCACTGACCGCGACAGCGCTGGTCATGCTCGCGGCCACGATCTGGCAGGAGCGCCGGGCAGCCGAACCGATCATGCCCCCACGGCTGTTCGCCAACCACACCTTCGTCATCACCAGCCTGGCCGGCTTCGTGGTGGGCGTCGCCATGTTCGGCGCCATCATCTTCCTGCCCCAGTATCTGCAGATCGTCAAGGGCGAGTCGCCCACCGCATCCGGCCTGCTGACGCTTCCGTTGATGGTCGGCCTGCTGATCACCTCGATCGGCTCGGGGCGGCTGATCACCCGAACCGGGCGCTACAAGATCTTCCCCGTCGTCGGCCTGCTGGTCGCGGCCGTCGGCCTGACGCTGATGGGCCAGCTGTCGGTGGACACCTCACTGTGGCTCGCCGGAGTGTTCATGTTCATCACCGGCGCCGGGATCGGCATGGTGATGCAGGTCCTCGTGCTCGCGACCCAGAACTCGGTGCCCCACGCCGACCTCGGAGTCGCGACCTCCGGAGCGACCTTCTTCCGCTCGCTCGGCGGGGCGATGGGCGTCGCGGTCTTCGGCGCGCTGCTCACCCATCGGCTCCGCGACACCATCCCCGCGCAGCTGAAGGCGGCCGGGGTCAGCCCCGACCAGATGCCGGCCGGGTCCGCCACCCAGGGCAGCCCCGACCAGATCGCCGCGTTGCCCGAGCCCATCCATCTCGCGGTCACCACCGGGTTCGCCGAGGCGTTGCAGACCACGTTCCTCGCCGCCGTACCGTTCGCGATCCTCGGGTTCGTCATCCTGCTGTTCCTGCGCGAGACCCCGCTCCGCGAGACCCGGCGACACACCTCGGGCGAGGACCTCGCCGCCGCGTTCGAGACCTCGGTCGACCCCGACGCGCATCTCACCGACGACGAAGACGGCCCGCGGCCCGAGAACCCCTCGCCCCCGGGGAGGCCACCCCACCGTCGCTAGACGGCGCTGCGGCGCGATCAGTCGAGGTCGAACAGCGGGTCGGTCAGTGTGAGGCCCAGGTCCGGGCCGGCCCAGCCGAACAGGACCAGCACCATCAGCGCCGCCCCGGCCAGCGCCAGGTCCTTGAGGAACTGGGTCTGTTCCATCATCCGCTGCTGAGGATCTTCGACGCCCCAGGGCCCGTGCATGATCACCGCCGTCGGAACCAGGAAGATCACCAGGAACAGTGCGCCCAGGTCGCCCCAGGCGCCGAGCAGGACCATCAGTGCGCCGGCCACGATCAGCAGCCCCGACCCGAAGACCGCTGCCGGGGCGAGCGCCTGAGGAACGCCGCGCGAGGCGGTGTACTGGGCCATCATCTTGGTCTGGGTCAGATGCCCGAATCCCGACATCAAGAACAAGGCGGCGAACAAGATGCGCCCCACCAACACAAGTACGTCCACGGTCAGCCACCAGACCTTCCACGTCGAGGTGCGGAGCAGGCTGCGGTCGCCCGCTCCGAGGGCATCATCCTATGCCGGAAACTTACCCATGGTAAGTACTCGTCGTAGGTGGTGTCGGAGTGGGTGCTTCCTGCAGCCCGGCCACCGGCGGGCGTAGTCCGATCATCAGTCGTGCCGTTCATCCTCGAGGGCGGCTGCGGTTTCTGCGCGACGCCCAGCGAATTGGCCCGCGCCCCGGCCGGCGCCGGGGGGGCCGGCGAAGGCTTGCGCTATGGATATCCACTCCGCCGCGACCGCGCCCTCGGTTGATACGTCAGTGTCACCAGGGTGACGCCTCTGCGTGACGACGAGACAGAAATCGAGCGCCGACCCGGTGACGCGGTTCTTCGCTCCCCGTTCACCCCATACCCACAACTCTCCGGAAGGCCCGGTGATCTCCACCCGGACCGGGGCCGCAGGGATCGGTCGCCCGTGCGCCCGAAAACTGTTCGGCAGCGCCCGAACTCCGATGTCCGCGATATGTCTGAGCCTATCGGTCGCGACCGTCTCCGCCCCTAGCGCGTCGCGCACGTCCTGCCCATGTGCCCACGTCTCCATCAGCCGAGCAGTGACGAAGGAGAGCACGCTCATGGGCGGCCCGAACCAAGGAACCCGAGTGTGCCGATCGACTGCACGCAGCGAGTGCACCATCTG
>JBPPMV010000413.1:0-9419 GCA_051306235.1 Mycobacterium sp.
TCCCGCACGGCCACACCCACGTCGACGAGCTTTGCTAGCTGATCACCAAACTGAACACAGTCCTCCGAAAACGACACGGTCGCCGCAACCTCTCAGATCGAGAGTGTTGCGACGACCGCGTGAACCCGCCCCGGGAGGAACAGCCATTTCGCTCATCTCGGCAGGCTCGGGGCGCTTCGCGCGCCGATCACCTCGTCGACCAGTACCGCGATCTCGGCGACACCGTCGCGCTGCGCGAAGGCCGCTTCCAGCTCCTGAGCCCGACGCCGGTAGCGATCCTCATCGAGGATCTCGCGCACTGCGGAGCGCACCGCCGCAGCAGAGGGCATGCCGGTCTTGAGATTGATACCGGCCCCCGACCACGCGACCCGGGCGGCGACCTCCGGCTTGTCCTCGGTGTTGCCGGCCACCACCAGCGGCACCCCGGTCGCCAGCGCACGCTGCACCGCGCCGTAGCCGCCATTGGTCACCATCACGTCGACCAGCGGTAGCAACACATCGTGCGGTACATACTTGGCGGCAAAGGTATTGGCCGGCAACGGTATCCGCAGATCGGACAGCGGACGCCCGCCGGTGGTGACCACGACCGTCACATCCTCATCGGCGAGTGCTTCGATGGTCGGTTCGATCAGCCGGCCCAGATCGGCGTTGTCGATGGTGCCCTGCGTGACGTGCACGACCGGCCGTCCACTCTGCAGCACGTCCCACCAGACCGGCGGCATGAAATCGTCGCTCGGCAGCGGATTGACGGCCCCCACGAACCGCACATGGGCCGGCAGATCGCTGCGGTGGTACTCGAATTCGGGGATGGTCGGTGCGATCAGACGGTCGGCAAGCACTCCGCAGTCCAGGATGAACACCGGTAGCGCCGGCAGGCCCAGGGCGGTGAGCATGCGGTCGGCTGCCTTCTGCGAGGGCCGTAGCAAGATGCTCTGGGTGACCGCGGTGAGCAACCGGTTGCGCAGCCGTCCCACCGCACCCGGCATCGGGGCGATGCCGGGCCCTCCCGGTGCGGTGTCCCTGCTCGTCAGGAACAGCGGGGTGGTGCTGTAGCTGATGATGGGCGGCCGGACCACGGTCTCATCGAGCAGCATGGGCAACGTGCCGAGGAAGAACGCATCGGTCAAAATGACGTCATAGTCGTTGTCGGCCAGCAGTTCCCGCAGTGCATTGAACTGGTGAGGTAGCGGCCGGACGAAGACGTTCTCGATGTCGAAGTTGAGCCGCGGGATACCGGAGGTCTCGGCGCGGCCCGGGAGTTCGGCGTCGAGTGCGGTGTCGTCATAGTCCGCGCCCAGTGGCAGCGGGCGGTGTTCGGCCCCGACGGCACGGATCTTGGCGGCGTGACGCGCGCTGGTGAGCACCGTGACGTGGTCGCCACGGGCGACCAGGCCGCGTGCGACGTTCAGCAGCGGGGAGATGTGTCCGACGGGTGGGCAGGAGGCGATGAGGATCTTGGGCATGGATGAGATGCTCTGTGATCAGCCGGTACCCGCACTTGGAGGTTGTGTGGAGAATGCGTGGAGATCGTCCGGATGGGCAATCGCGCGGGTTAGTTCCGGACTCGGTCGGGGCGGCTGTAGACGTTCATCGAGTCGCCCCGCAGGAACGCGATCAGGGTGAGCCCGGACTGGGCGGCCAGATCGACGGCCAGCGATGACGGCGCCGATACCGCGGCCAGCACCGGGATCCCCGCCATCACCGCTTTCTGGGTCAGCTCGAAGGATGCCCGGCCGCTGACCAGCAGGACTGTGCCTGTCAGCGGTACCCGGCCGGATTCCAGTGCCCAGCCGATGACCTTGTCCACCGCGTTGTGCCTGCCGATGTCCTCGCGCACCACCAGCGGATTGCCGTCGGTGTCGAACAGTGCGGCGCCGTGCAGACCGCCGGTTGCCGCGAACACCTTCTGGCGCTCGCGCAGCTTGTCGGGCATCGCGCACAGCGTGTCCGCGTCGACGGTCGCGGGATCGTCTCCGGGGGAGTGCTTGCTGCTCAGCCGCACCGCATCCAGCGATGCCTTTCCGCACACCCCGCATGAGGACGTCGTGTAGAAGTTGCGGGTGACGTCCACGTCCGGCGGCGGAACGCCCTGTGCCAGCGTCACATCCAGCACGTTGTAGGTGTTCAGGCCGTCTGGTCCTGCGCCGCTGCAGTACTGTACGGCGGCGATGTCCTCGCGCCGGGTCACCAAGCCCTCGGTGAGCATGAAGCCTTGGGCCAGTTCGACATCGGAGCCGGGTGTTCGCATGGTGACGGTCAACGGAGCGCCGTTGACCCGGATCTCCAACGGTTCCTCGACCACCAGCGTCTCGGGCCGGGCGACCGCGTCCGCGGTGGTTACGTGCTGCACGCGGCGGCGTGCGGTGACCCTACCCATGTTTTAACTCCCGTCGCTTCTCCAGCCGGATCACGACCGCCTTGGACACCGGGGTATTCGACCGCACCGCAACGTGATCCAGTGCCACCAGGGGGTTGGTCTCGGGGTAGTAGGCCGCGGCGTTGCCCGCCGGGGTGGCGTAGGCGATCACCCGGAAATCGGCTGCGCGCCTTTCCTGACCCGCGAACTCCGATATCAGGTCGACGCGGTCACCGTCTTCGAGCCCGAAGGCGGCAAGATCATCGGGGTTCACGAACACCACCCGGCGTCCGCCCTTGACCCCGCGGTAGCGGTCGTCGAGACCGTAGATGGTGGTGTTGTACTGGTCGTGGCTGCGCAGTGTCTGCAGGACCAGCCGGCCCTCGGGCACCGAGACCCATTCCAGCGGGTGCACCGAGAAGTTGGCTTTTCCGGTGCTGGTGTGGAATTCGCGAGAGTCCCGAGGCGGATGGGGGAGCTGGAAGCCATCGGGCTGACGCACCCGGGCGTTGTAGTCGGTACAGCCCGGCACCACATCGGCGATGGCATCGCGGATGAGGTCGTAATCGGCGTTGAACGCCTCCCATTCGACCGGGTGGTCGCGGCCCAGGACGGCGCGGGCCAACTGGCAGACGATGGCCACCTCGCTGCGCAGCTCATCGCTGGTCGGATGCAGGCTACCCCGGGAGAGGTGGACCATCGACATCGAATCCTCCACGGAGACCAGCTGTTTACCGGATGCCTGGATATCGCGGTCGGTGCGGCCGAGGGTCGGCAGGATCAGCGCGGTGGCACCGTGCACCAGGTGGCTGCGGTTGATTTTCGTCGAGATCTGCACCGTGAGTGCGCAGTTGCGCAGTGCAGCCTCGGTGACCTCGGTATCGGGGGTGGCCGAGACGAAGTTGCCGCCCATCCCGATGAAAGTCTTGGCCTGGCCGTCGCGCATCGCCCGGATGGCGTCGACGGTGTCGTGGCCGTGCTTGCGGGGGCTGGTGATGCCGAACCGCGAATCCAGCGCGGCCAGAAACTCTTCCGGCATCTTCTCCCAGATGCCCATGGTGCGGTCGCCCTGCACATTCGAGTGTCCGCGCACTGGGCACACCCCGGCGCCGGGCTTGCCGATCATGCCGCGCATGAGCAGCAGGTTGGTTGCCTCCCCGATGGTGGCCACCGCGTGGCGCTGCTGTGTCAGGCCCATGGCCCAGCAGAAGACCGTGCGCTCCGAGTGGATCAGGGCATCTGCCACACGCTGTAGCTGAGCCGAATCTATACCGGTCGCCTCTAGGACGGTGCCCAGATCAACTGCGCGGGTTTGGCGTTCGTATTCATCGAACCCGGCGCAGTGCGCGTCGACGAAGTCGCGGTCGATCACCGTGCCCGGTGCGCGATCCTCGGCTTCGAGCAGCAACCGGCCCAGTCCGGCGAACAGCGCCATATCGCCGCCGATCCGGATCTGCACGAACTCGTCGGCGATCGCGGTACCGTCGCCGATGACGCCGCGCACCTTCTGCGGATCCTTGAACCGGATCAGCCCGGCCTCGGGCAGCGGATTGACCGCGATGACCGTGGCACCGTTGGCCTTCGCCTTCTCCAGCACCGACAGCATCCGCGGATGGTTGGTGCCGGGATTCTGGCCGGCGATCAGGATGACATCGGCGTTCGCGACGTCCTCAACCGTCACCGAACCCTTGCCGATGCCGATGGAGTCCACGAGCGCGGTGCCCGAGGATTCGTGGCACATGTTCGAGCAGTCCGGCAGGTTGTTGGTGCCGAAGCTGCGGACCAGCAGTTGGTACAGGAAAGCGGCCTCGTTGCTGGTGCGCCCGGAGGTGTAGAACAGCGCCTCATCCGGGGAGGCCAGATCGTTGAGGTGATCGGCGATCAGCCGGTACGCGCCGTCCCATTCGATGGGCTCGTAGTGGGTGGCCCCGGGGCGCAGCACCATCGGCTGGGTGAGCCTGCCCTGCTGGGACAGCCAGTACTCGGGTTGCTCGGACAGTTCCGCGACCGAGTGGCGGGCGAAGAAATCGGCGGTGACCCGGCGTTTGGTGGCTTCCTCGGCGACTGCCTTGGCGCCGTTCTCGCAGAACTCGGCCAGCTTGCGCCCACCGTGGTCCTCGGGCCAGGCGCATCCAGGGCAGTCGAAGCCGTGTCGCTGGTTGAGCTTGGCCAGGGTTGCAGCGGTACGGACCAGGCCCATCTCCGCTAGTCCGCGGCGCAGACTGACCAGCACGGCCTTCACACCGGCGGCCTCGTGCTTCGCGCCGGTGACGGTGACATCGTGCTCGTCGTATCCGGCGTCGATGTCGTGGGCCATGATTCCAATCTAACCCTCGGAAGCCGTGCTCCGAACTGATGGGGGCAGCCCGATATTTGCCATTTCACATGCAGTGATAGACGGTATCTATCGATGGCCAACGATGTGCTGTTGCAGCATCTGGACTACCTGCTGGCGCTCGCGTCCGAGCGCCATTTCGGGCGGGCGGCCGCGCGCTGTCACGTGAGCCAGCCGACGTTGTCGGTCGCGATCCGCCGGTTGGAGAAGGACCTCGGCATCGTCATCGTGCAGCGCGGGCATCGCTTCGAGGGTTTCACCGAGGAGGGGCGCCGGGTTGTGACGTGGGCGCAGCGGATCATCGCCGAGCGCGATGAGATGCTCGCCGACCTCGAACGCATGCACGGCAGGCTGACCGTCACGGCGCGACTGGGCGCGATCCCGACGGCGGTGCCCGCCAGCCCGTTCATCACCACCGAATTTCTCCGCCGCAATCCGGCTGCCTCGGTGCGCATCGAGGCCCTGTCATCGCGTGAAATCGCGCGGCAGCTGGCCGATTTCGAGATCGACGCCGGGCTGACCTACCTGGATGACGAGGCGCCGCCGGGGACGCGGTCGGTCGAGTTGTATCGCGAGCAGTACGTCCTGGTAGTTCCCGGCGACAACCCGTTGACTTCTGCACCGGAAGTGGCCTGGTCGGATGCGGCGGCTCTGGAGTTGTGTGTGTTGACGACGACGATGCGTAACCGGCGCATCCTCGATGCCAATATGGCCGCCGAAGGAGTGCAGTACCGCCCTGTCGTGGAGGCTGATTCGGTCGATGCGCTCTACGCGCATCTGGCGCATTCGCAGCGCGCGACCATCGCGTCGACGGCGTGGCTGCCGCAGTTGGGCGTTCCGCCGGGTTTCGTGGCGCGGCCGATGGTCCAGCACGGTCCCCGGCCGCCGATCGGGCTCGTTGTGCTCGACCGTGCGCCGGCGTCCATCGTGGCGGCGGCCCTCGCCGAGGTGGCCGAGAATCTTGATCTCGGCACCCGTATCGACAGCCTTTGGGATGCGTCCCGGCGGGTGGGGCCGGCCTGATCGTCATGGTCCGCGGGTGCCGGTGCCGCCGTTGTTGTGGTCGGTGCCGAGGGATTCGAGGGCTTCGTCGAGGTCTTTGATCCAGAGTAGGTCGATGTTGACGGGGGTGTCGTCGATGCCGTGGTCTTCGAACGCGGGGTCGTCAAATATGTTGCCCCACTGCGCTTCCCCGCCATCGGGTGGTGGTGGGATCAGGAGTTCGGGGCGGTGGTAGTAGTTGATGCGTTGCTGGCCGTGGTCCAGGTGTGGTGGCGGGTGCCATTCGACGTCGCCGCGGTTGTTGAAGCGGGTGGTGTAGCCGCCGTTGGTGTCGACGAGGCGGTTGTCCCCGCCGCACGCCAGGGTGAGGTCATCGACGTTGGTGTAGCCGCCGTCGGCGTAATCGGCGCGGCCGTGATGTGCCTGGCAGCCGTAGGGGCCCACGGTGCAGCACGGTTTGGTGCAGCCCCCGTCGCGGGCGATGAGCATGATGCGCTGTGCGGGGCTCGCGGTGCGCCGGGCCCGGAAGTAGTTCAGCGCGGCCCCGGTGGCCTGATCGAACACCGCCAGATGATGGGAGGCATGCGAAGCCATCCGGATGACATCTTTGATGGGGACCTTCGTGCCGCCCCCGCTCACACCCACCCCGGCGCGGGATTCGAGGTCTTGCAGGGTGGTGCGGATGATGACCGATACCGGGAGCCCGTTGAGCTGACCGAGGTCGGTCATCAGGGCGATGCGCCCGATGACGGTCATCGCGTCATGCCGGCGCTGGGCCAGGGTGCGGTGGTCATTGTCGATTTGGGCTTGGCTGGGGGTGCCGGCGGTGCAGGGTTCCTCGTCGTCGGGGTTGCACATCCCGGGGGCGGCGAATTTCGCGAACAGGACTTCCCAGACGGCGGCGGCTTCGGGGTCGAGGTTCGCGGTCACCGCGGTCATGGCGTCGCGGCCCTGCTTGGCGACCGTCACGCCGCGTTTTCTGGCGCGTTCGGCATCGTCGGGTAGCGGCCCGTTCTGGTCGAGCAGGAACAATTTGATGTCGGCGGCCTCGCGGAGTTCTTTGGGCCCGATCGTGACCGCCAGCCGGACGAGGTCGACCTCGAATTGGGTGCGGTCGGCCAGGCTGACGAACCCGGGCAGCCGGTGCACCGCATCGCGGAGCACCTTGACGTGTTCGCCGGTGATCAACCCGCAGGATTGGGCAACAGCGACCGCGGGCAGCACGGGCGGGAAAGGGTCACCGGTCAGCGCGCACCGCGGCGCCAACTCGTCGGCCTCGGCCAGGCGTCGCCCGGCCTCCCCGGTCGAGAGCCGCCACCGAACCCGTAGGACTTCGTACCAGGATTTGGCGCCCAACTCTTTCGGGGTCGTCTCGGTCTGCCATTGGGCCAGCATCCGATGCCATTGCGAGGGCACCTGACAGGTCAACGCTTCGTACTCGTCCATCATCGCCACCAGCTCTGCGTGATTCAGGGACCCCAACGCACAGGCGGCGAACGCATCGAAGGCAGCACGTAACGCCGCCACCGCCTGCGCCGGACCCGTCTCCATTCATCGAACATACATTCGACCACCGACAAATCCGGTCGCGCTGTGACTGTTGAAACTGAAGTGGCGCAATTGATTGAAGTGATTGCTACCGAGGCTCGACGATCTGGATCACGCCCGCCGTGACGCCGGCGATGAACAGCCGGCCGGTATCGGCATCGACCCCGAGCGTGTAGGGATTCTGAACCGTCGCGATGCGGTCCACCTCACGCGGAGTCGGTTCCGCCATGTCGTAGCCGACGACCTCATTGGTACCCGAGGACGCGACCCAGAGCCGGTCGCGGCCCGAGTCATAGGCGATTCCATAGGGTCCGCCCGGCTGGGCGATCTCGGCGATCTGCCGGGGCCCGGTGTCGAACACCCGGATCGCGTCGCCGCGCGTGTCGGTGGCGATATAGCGGCCGTGCTTATCCGCGACGAGGTGGGTCGGTCCTTGGCCCGCCGGGACCGACCCTCTGATCGTCAGCGCGTCCGCGTCGTACACGGTCAGATCGTTCTTGCGGACATCCAGCATCCCCATCAGATTTCCGACAGGAGCCATGCCCGCGGGCTGGACGCTGTCGGTGAAGACCTTCACGATGTCGTCGCCGCGCAGAACGGTCACCGTGCCACCGAGTTCATTGGCGACGAACACGGTGCCGTTCGGCGCCTCCGACGCATCGTGCGGGACTGTGCCGGTGATGATCTGCGGCTCGGCGCGGCCGTCGGGCAGTTCGACCCGCACCAGGGCATTGGCGCTCTCGACGGGAACCAACACCGGACCGCCGGGCTTGGCGAGCTGCAGGTGCCGGGCGAAACCGGGCAGTGCAACGCGCGTTGTGACCTCGCCGGTGTCAGCGTTGATGAGGACGAGTTCGTTGGGATTACGCTTGGCCACCGCGACAGTGCGGGTCGTCGCGTCGACCACGACACCCTCGGGTGCGTCACCGACGGGGATCTGTCGGCCGGGCAGCTCCGATGCCGGCGTCGGAGCTCGCTGGGGCTCGGCGGGCAGCGGTAGATCGTCGACGGGCGGGCGTTCGCCTTCGGTCGGAACTCCGGTCGGCAGCAGACCGGTGGTGGTGGCCGGTGCCGCCTCCACCTGCGTGCTCGACGGCCCCGGTTCTGGTGCCGGCTGACCACAGCCAGCGACGATCAGTACCAGAGCAAGAACCGTGGCGAGCTGCCGCATGCCGGAGGACTACCCATCTCAGCGACTTTGACCCACAGGTGGCCGCATTGTGTCAGTGACGTCGACGTAACAGATCCGGAACCTGGCATTTCTAGTGTGAGCCGGTCACGTCCGCGAATCGGTTGCGGACGTCCGCAGTGCAAAGGAACTCCATTGAGCGGAAACGCAGCCCGTCTGCAGGCGATCAACGACGTCGAGGCCTATGTACCTCCCCCCATCAGCTTCGATCCCGGCGAAGCGCCCGGCGAAATCTTCGGAGCGAACGTGTTCACTGCCGCTGAGATGCGGCTGCGGCTGCCCAAGTCGGTGTTCAAGTCCATCTCCGCGACGATCGACAAGGGCGCCAAACTCGATCCGGCTGTGGCCGATGCCGTCGCCGCGGCGATGAAGGACTGGGCGCTGTCGAAGGGCGCGACCCACTACGCCCATGTCTTCTACCCGATGACGGGGCTGACCGCGGAGAAGCATGACAGCTTCCTCGATCCGGTGGGCGACGGCACCACCTTGGCCGAGTTCGCGGGCAAGACCCTGATCCAAGGTGAGCCGGACGGCTCCAGCTTCCCCTCCGGTGGCCTGCGCAGCACGTTCGAGGCGCGCGGCTACACCGGCTGGGACGTCACCAGCCCGGCGTACATCCTGGAGAACCCGAACGGCAACACGCTGTGCATCCCGACGGTGTTCGTTTCGATGACCGGTGAGGCCTTGGACTACAAGACGCCGCTGCTGCGCAGCCAGCAGGCGATGGGCACCCAGGCGGCACGCATCCTGTCGCTGTTCGGGCACAAGGACTTTGACAACATCGTGTCCTTCTGTGGGCCTGAGCAGGAGTACTTCCTGGTCGACCGGCACTTCTTCCTGGCCCGTCCCGACCTGATCAACTCCGGTCGCACGCTGTTCGGCGCCAAGCCGCCCAAGGGCCAGGAGTTCGACGACCACTACTTCGGCGCCATCCCGGATCGGGTGCTGGCCTTCATGATGGACACCGAGCGTGAGCTGTTCAAGCTCGG
>JBPPMV010000414.1:0-14006 GCA_051306235.1 Mycobacterium sp.
GTCTTGAGCCCCGCCCGCTGCGCGGCCAGCAGTTTCTGCTTGACCCCGCCGATGGGCAACACCCGGCCGTTGAGCGTGACCTCACCGGTCATGCCGACATCGCCGCGGACCTGACGTCCGGTGGCCATCGAGACCAGTGCCGTCACCATCGTGACACCGGCGGACGGACCATCCTTGGGCACCGCGCCCGCAGGCACGTGCACGTGGATCTGACGGTCCAGCGTCTTCGGATCGACACCCAGCTGCTCGGCGTGGGCGCGCACATAGGACAGCGCGATCTGCGCCGACTCCTTCATGACGTCACCCAGCTGTCCGGTCAGCTTCAGGCCCGGTTCGGCATCGGTCGACCCGGCCTCGATGTAGAGCACATCTCCGCCCAGGCCGGTGACGGCCAGACCGGTCGCCACACCGGGCACCGCGGTGCGCTCGTCGGAGTCCGGTGTGAACCGCGGACGGCCCAGGTACTCAACGAGATCCGGCTCATCAATGGTCAACGCCTCGGCCGACGACGCCAGCTTCGTGGTGACCTTACGCAACGCCTTGGCCAGCAACCGCTCGAACTGCCGCACCCCGGGCTCGCGGGTGTAATCCGCGGCGATCTTGCGTAACGCCGCGTCGGTCAGCGTCACCTCCTCCGCGGTGAGCGCGGCCTTCTCGGCCTGTCGGGGCAGCAGATAATCCCGTGCGATGGCCACCTTGTCGTCCTCTGTGTAACCGTCGATCTGGATCAGCTCCATCCGGTCCAGCAGCGCCGAAGGGATGTTCTCGATGACGTTGGCCGTCGCCAGGAACACCACATCGGACAGGTCGAGATCCAGCTCCAGGTAGTGATCCCGGAACGTGTGGTTCTGCGCCGGATCCAGCACCTCGAGCAGGGCCGAGGACGGGTCGCCGCGATAGTCCGAGCCGACCTTGTCGATCTCGTCGAGGAGCACGACGGGGTTCATCGAGCCCGCCTCGCCGATGGCCCGCACGATGCGGCCGGGCAGTGCACCGACGTAAGTACGCCGGTGGCCGCGGATTTCGGCCTCGTCGCGCACGCCGCCGAGGGCGACGCGAACGAACTTGCGGCCCAACGCGCGTGCCACGGATTCGCCCAGCGAGGTCTTACCGACGCCGGGCGGGCCGGCCAGCACCATGACGGCACCGGAACCACGGCCGCCGACGACGGACATGTTGCGCTGTGCGCGGCGCGCCCGCACGGCCAGGTACTCGACGATGCGGTCCTTGACGTCCCCCAGTCCGTGGTGGTCGGCGTCCAGGATCTCGCGGGCCGATTTCAGGTCCGTCGAATCCTCGGTGGTGACGTTCCACGGCAGTTCCAGGACGGTGTCCAGCCAGGTGCGGATCCAGCCGCCCTCGGGGCTCTGGTCACTGGAGCGTTCCAGCTTGCCGACCTCACGCAGCGCGGCCTCGCGGACCTTCTCCGGCAGATCGGCGGCTTCGACACGGGACCGGTAATCATCTGAGCCTTCCGGCTCACCTTCGCCCAGCTCTTTGCGGATGGCGGCGAGTTGCTGGCGCAGCAGGAACTCCTTCTGCTGCTTGTCCATTCCGGCGCGGACGTCCTCGGCGATCTTGTCGTTGACCTCGGTCTCGGCCAGGTGCTCGCCGGTCCACTCGATGAGCAGGCTGAGGCGACGACTTACATCCTCGGTCTCTAGCAGTTCGCGCTTCTGCACATCGGTCAGGTACGACGCGTAGCCGGCGGTGTCGGCCATGGCGGACGGGTCGGTGATCTTGTTGACCACGTCGACGATCTGCCAGGCCTCGCGGCGTTGCAGCATCGCCAGCAGCAGCTTCTTGTAGTCGGCGGCCAGCGCCTTGGTCTCTTCGGTGGCCTCGACTTCGGCCGCCTCTTCGACCTCGACCCACAGGGCGGCGCCCGGTCCGGTGGTCCCGGTGCCGATGTGCGCGCGGCGTTCGCCCTTGACGACGGCAGCGGCGCCCCCGCCGGGAATCCGTCCGACCTGCACGATCGAGGCGAGCACACCATAGGTGGGGTAGCGGTCATCCAAACGTGGGGCTATGAGCAGCTGCCCGGAATCGGTCGATTGTGCCGCGTCGACGGCGGCGCGGGCGGCGTCATCCAATTCGATGGGAACCACCATGCCGGGCAGCAGGATGGGCTCACTGATGAACAGGACCGGGACGGAGATGGGTTCAGACATCAATCCTCCAAAGTTGATTCTGATGCACTCAACTGAGGGGGGTTGTGCTTTGTTCCCGCCGGGATCTGGCTTTCTTGGCCAACACCACCGTCGCCAGCACGAGCAGACCGGTCAGCGCCAGCGACACCACGGTGTTGACACCCTTCCCGACGTCGACAGACATCGCGAAGATGATCGCCAGATTGACCACCATGCCCAACAGCAGGCCGACTCCCCACATCGCTGAGAGCAGAACGTGCACCCGGCGGGCGAAGTCCTGCTCGCTGGGCTCGGGTGCGCCCTGCACGCGTTCGGCCACCACCTGGGTCAGCGGCGTGCCGAAGACACAGCTGCCCAGGAAGATCAGCGCGCCGATGTCGCCGACCGAACGGATTGTGGTTGCGCCGGTTGCTCGGTTACCGGCTCGAAGCTAGGGCGCGAGACTGGCAACTCGCTATGGGAGCACAGGGTTCGACGCACGGACGCCGTCGCGTATCGGGGTACGCGACGGCGCGCGGATACGGCAGGTCGACAACTGCCCCGGCTCAGACAGAGGTGCTGACGACGTTCAGGTTGATCGTCCTCACCGGATCGCCGTTGAAAGGCTTGAACAGCTGCAGGAGGTTGAACCTGTTATCGGTCGCCACCACTTTGAACGAATCCGCCCCGCCCTGTGCGGCGAACTCGGGATCGGGTGTGTAAATGAATGCCCCGGTGAGTTCGTCCACGGTGACCGTGCCGTGCGTGGGGGTTCCGACCACGACGTAGCGCACCTCCGGCCGGACCACCGTGCCGGTGAGGACGCCGTTGAGCGAGCCGTCGGGATTGAAGCTGCTCACACTGGTCACAGTTCCGGTCACGCCTCTGAGGTCGCCGGTACCGAGTTCGGGCACCAATGTCGCGAACGACTGCTCGCTTGCGCCACCTTCCAGTAGCGTTCCGTCGAACCTGAGGACGACCTCGCCGGTTCCGAGGCCGTCGATCGTCACCACACCCGTCTCGGTTCCGCGGTAGAAGGCGACGCTGTAGTCCTCGGGGTTGAGGTAGGCGCACGTGTTGTCCACCGCCGCGGGGGCATGCCAATTGTCGCCCGGCGCACCTCCGAGGATCGCCGGGTTGGTGAACGACAGTCCGATCAGACCGGGTTCGGGTGCGCATCCGCAGTCGGTCGGTACGGCGGCTCCGGCGTAGACGCTGGAGCGGATCTGGACGGTCTTGCCGAGCTCATCGGGGTCGACTGCGTCGATATTGCCGGTGATGACTCCCGCGGAGCTCTGCGCGCCGACCTGTACCGATGTGATGACCGGTGACTGATTGAAGAAGCCGCGCCGCACGAATGCCAACAAGGCCCAGGCGAACGGCGATTGCCCGGAGGGGGCGGTCGGCGACGACCCGATGAAGGGGCCCAGGACCGCATTGAAGAATCCGGTCACGAGCTTGTTGATGATGGCCAGCGGCCCAGTTGTCGGGAGTGCTGCGGGCAGTGCCAGTTTCGGTGTTGTCGTTACAGAGAGCGCGGCAGGTGCTGCCGATCGGCTCACGGGCAGCCCCGACGATGTCTCGACCGTGGTGGTGACGGTGGTCGTGCCGCGTTCGATCGGTGCCGAGGGAGTCGGAATCGCGGTCGGGTGCCGGGTACCGCCGCGGGCGGCTGCAGAGGAACTGGCCGTGATCGGTTCCGAGGTCGCCGTCATCGCTGACCGCCCCGATGTGGTGGGCCCCTCCCTGTCGGCGAGCGGTGAGGGCGGCGCGGTGACCGGACCGTCGCCCGGTGCCACGGGTGCCACGGGTGCCACAGTGCCGGGAGCGTGCTCGGGATCGGTCGGTGACTCGCTGGCGGTCGGCTCTTCGGTTGCCGCAGTGTCTGTTTCCGGCGAGGCGGTCGATGACGGTGAACCCGATGTGGCCGACCTGGGGTGCGTCTTACGCGTCGAGGCCGTCATCGGCCGCTTAGGTCCGCTTCGCTGGGTGGGGCTGGACGCGGACGGCGACGTTCCGGTCGTCGAGGACGTCGACGTACCACTGGAGGATCCCGCCGCCGCTGCCGATGATGAGTCGTCGGCGGCAGAGATACCGTGACCGGCGGCCACGGCCGCTACGAGCCAGGCAGACACCGCGATGCCGCCGTATCCGCCGACCCGTGCGGTGGTTTTAGCCATTCGCAATATTTGTTGGTGCTTTTCGACTTCGGCGCACGATTGTGTGAACATGGCTGGTTTCATCATCAAGAACCCTTCGGTGTGAGGTGTGATGACCACCACAATGAAGTGTTGAAACGAGTTAGTGCACAGCATGTTCCGGTGAATGGACGTCGTCCGTGATCACAGCCGCACAAGTGAGAACGGGTAGGTGAACGCGCCACCCGGCGCCCCGTCGCAGCCTCCGGCGAATGACGACGTGAGGATGCCTTGCAGCGTCACCGCATCCCAGGAGTAGACATCCCGGGTGGGGATGATCGGTCCGTAATACACATTCCCGCAACGGAGTCCGTCCGGGACGTCGACGGTCAGCGTGTACCGGCCATCTGCGAGCCTGGCGTCGCCGACGTACTCGAAAGCCTTGGCCACCGGCATGGGGATCGCACTGATGGTCCGGCAGTCGGCTGCGGTCGGAATGCAGTGCGAGACTGCCCATGTCCACGTGTGAAAGTCGTACCGATCCGGGATGAGCATCTGATAGTTGGCGAAAAACGGCTCGGCTTGGCTCATCGGCGCCGCCGCCAATCCGGTTGCGCTGAGCAGGGACAGCGCAGCGAGCAGTCTGGTGAGCCTCATATCTGTTTCCTTCTCTTGGGCCCGGGCCGGGCTCGCCTACATGTGTGAGCCACCATCGATCCGAACCTCGGTGCCGGTGATGAAGTAGGCGTCGTTGCTGCCGAGCATCGCCACTACTCCGGCGACCGCATCCGGCTTGGCGAAGATCGCGCCATCGGCGAGCGGCAGCATCGGTGCCACCTTGCCGAACAGTCCGTAGTCGGCGTCCGTGGGTAGGCCGGGCCCGATGCTCTGCCGCGCCGTCCCGGACCCGTCGGTCATCCCGGACGAGATCGATCCGGGCTGAACGCAGTTGAACCGGATTCCGGCCTTGGCGAACTCCATCGCCCAGGCGTGCGTCATGGACAGCACGCCGCCCTTGGATGCCGCGTAGGCAGCCATATATGGGTGCGCGAAATGAGCGGAGGTCGAGCTGAAGTTGACCACCGACGGACCGTTGCCGTCGTGCAGGGCGGCAATGGCCTCCCGGGTGACCAGGAAGGTCCCGATGAGGTTGATTCGCAGCACCTGCTCGAAGTCTGCGAGCGTTGTCTCAGCAAGGTGCGCTGACCGTAGTATCCCTGCCGCGTTGACAAGGGTGTCGAGTCCGCCGAGAACCGATATCGCCTCCGCCACGCCGGTCCGCACCGATGCTTCGTCGCCGATATCCATCACCAGAGGCGAAAGCTGCGCCCCGGATCCGCCCGCTTTGTCGATGGTGTCGCGCAAGCCCTCGGGGCTGATATCGGCTGCAACCACCCGGCCACCTTCGGCGAGGATCCGAAGTACACAGGCTTGTCCGATACCGGAACCGCCACCGGTGATCAGTACGCGACGCGCGGCATAACGCGCGAGATCGGGCGACGGCGGGGTGGAAATAGACACAGCACAACTCCTTGTCAGGTGGACGAACGCTCACACGTACCGGCAGCAATCACGTTCCCGTGCAACTGCCCTCGGGCGGTGTGACGCTTCCCGGTGGATGGGACGCAGTGTGCCGCAGATCATGCTCGGCTGTCACCGTTCTCTGGTCAGCGTGCCGACAGGACGCTTGTGAGGTTCGGCAGAACCAGTCGTGGAGGGTTCTTCGGTACATGGTGAGCAAGACTCAGGACCGCTGGTCCTCCGGGTTGCCGGTCTTCAGATCGGGCGCGCCCGGACCGATGCGTGCCATCGGTGGTTTGTTGGCGATGTCCGCCGATGCCGTGAAGTTCCTGTTCCAGCGCCCGTTTCAGGGCCGCGAGTTCCTGGAGCAGTCCTGGTTCGTCGCTCGGGTGTCGCTGATGCCGACGATCCTCGTTGCGGTGCCCTTCACTGTGTTGGTCAGCTTCACGCTGAACATTCTGTTGCGTGAACTGGGGGCGGCGGACCTGTCGGGAGCGGGCGCGGCCTTCGGCGCCGTCACCCAGGTCGGACCCATGGTCACCGTGCTGATCGTCGCGGGTGCCGGCGCGACAGCGATGTGCGCCGATCTCGGATCGCGAACGGTGCGCGAAGAGATCGACGCCATGGAGGTACTGGGTATCAACCCTGTTCAGCGGTTGGTGACACCCCGGATGCTCGCTTCGGGACTGGTGGCGCTGCTGCTCAACAGTCTCGTCGTCATCATCGGAATTCTGGGTGGCTATGTCTTCTCCATCTTCATCCAGGGCGTCAACCCTGGCGCCTTCGCCGCCGGCATCACGCTGCTCACGGGTGTTCCCGAGGTGATCATCTCCTGCGTGAAGGCCGGTCTCTTCGGCCTGATTGCCGGGCTGGTGGCCTGCTATCGCGGCCTGATGATCAGTGGAGGTGGTGCCAAGGCGGTGGGGAACGCCGTCAACGAGACCGTGGTGTACGCCTTCATGGCATTGTTCGTCGTAAACGTGTTGGTGACGGCCATCGGCATCCAGATGACGTCGGACTAGCCGATGACTCCCACACGAGCGCTTCGCCCGCACCTTGCGCGAGAACTGAGCAGACCGGTCGGTGTGCTCGGCCGAATCGGAGACCACACGCTGTTTTACGGCCGCGCGATGGCCGGGGTGCCACACGCCGTGGTGCACTACCGCCGGGAAGTCATCCGTCTGGTCGCCGAGATCAGCATGGGCGCAGGCACGTTGGCGATGATCGGCGGGACGGTGGTCATCGTCGGGTTTCTCACCCTGGCCGCGGGCGGCACCCTGGCAGTACAGGGCTACAGCTCGTTGGGGGATATCGGCATCGAGGCGCTGACCGGATTCCTGGCCGCGTTCATCAACGTCCGGATATCGGCGCCCGTCGTGGCGGGTATCGGTCTGGCCGCCACGTTCGGTGCCGGTGTCACGGCGCAACTCGGCGCGATGCGCATCAACGAGGAGATCGACGCGTTGGACGCCATGGCGATTCGTCCGGTCGAGTACCTGGTGAGCACCCGCATCATCGCCGGCATGATCGCCATCACACCGCTCTACTCGATCGCGGTGATCCTGTCTTTTGTGGCCAGCAAGCTGACCACGGTCGGGCTGTTCGGGCAGTCGGCGGGCCTGTACAACCACTACTTTTCGACCTTCCTCAACCCGATGGATCTGCTGTGGTCCTTCCTGCAGGCGATTCTGATGGCGATCGCGGTGCTGCTGGTGCACACCTACTTCGGATACTTCGCCAGCGGTGGACCTTCCGGTGTCGGAGTCGCAGTGGGAAACGCCGTCCGGACATCGCTGATCGTCGTGATCTCGGTGACCCTGCTGGTGTCGCTGTCGATCTACGGCTCCGACGGCAACTTCAACCTGTCGGGATAGGACGGAGCGCAGATGGCAATGAGTTCGAATGTCAGACGTCCCCTCGTGGGCCTGGTGACCGTGGTCATGGGCCTGGCCGTGGTTGCGCTCTCGGTCGGATTGTTCCGGGGGAGCTTTACCGAGACCGTTCCGGTCACCGTGCTGTCCGAACGCGCGGGCCTGGTGATGAATGCCGATGCCAAGGTCAAACTGAATGGCGCGCAGGTAGGTTCGGTTCAGTCGATCGAAGCTCTCAACGACGGACGCGCCGCGCTGCACCTGGCCATGGATCCGTCGTATATGGAGATCATCCCGGCCAACGTTGGCGTGGACATCTCGTCCACGACGGTTTTCGGCTCGAAGTTCGTGGAATTGGTGACCCCGTCCGAACCGTCGGTCCAGGCGCTGCAGCCCGGACAGGTGCTCGATGCCGGCCGGGTCACCGTCGAGATCAACACGGTCTTCGAACAGCTGTCGACGGTGTTGAAGAAAATCGAACCCACCAAGCTCAACGAGACCCTGGGCGCCTTGGCCACGGCGATGGACGGCCGTGGCGACCAGATCGGCCAGATGCTGGCGGATTTCGACGGATTCCTGACAAAGATCGATCCCAGCTTGCCGACCATGGAGCACGAGCTCGCCACTGTGCCCGAGGTCATCACCGCGTATGCGGATGCGGCTCCCGATCTGATCACCACCGTCGACGCCGCGACTCAGATGAGCCAGACCCTCGTCGACGAACGGCAGAACCTCGATGCGCTGCTGATCAGTGTCATCGGTCTGGCCGATACCGGCACCGAAGTGGTCGGTGTCAACCGTCAGGCGATCAGCGACGTCATGCGCCTTCTTGTCCCGACAACCGATCTGACCAATGAGTACAACCCGGCGTTGACCTGCGGGCTCGGTGGTGCGGTGCAGTTGGCCAAAGCCCCGGGTACACCGCTACCCGGTGGTGTGCTCCTTCAGTCGATCGTCCTCGGGCAGGAGCGCTATCGCTATCCGCAGAACCTGCCCAAGGTGGCGGCCACAGGCGGACCGCAGTGCACCGATCTCCCCAAAGTCCCCTTCCAGAAGAGCCCGCCGTTCGTGATCGCCGATGTCAACGCCAACCCGGCCCAGTACGGCAATGAGGGGATCCTGTTGAACTCCGACGGCCTCAAACAGGCACTGTTCGGCCCGATCGACGGGCCACCACGCAACTCCGCCCAGGTCGGGCAGCCCGGATGAGCGCGCTGGCCAGGACCGCGATCAAATTCGGAGCGTTCGCCCTCACGATGGTCGTGTTGACCGCAGGACTGTTCGCCATCTTCAGTCAGTATCGATCAGGATCGACCATGGGCTACTCGGCCCTGTTCCGGGACGCATCCAGTCTGAAATCCGGCGACTCGGTGAGGGTCTCAGGTATCCGGGTGGGCACGGTGCAGGATGTGGAACTGCAGTCGGACAACACTGTCCTGGTCGCGTTCGACGCCGATGACACCATCAGCCTCACCGAGAACACCAAGGTGGCCGTGCGCTATCTGAACCTCGTCGGTGACCGCTACCTGGAACTCCTCGATCAACCTGGATCAACGAGAATCCGGCCACCCGGGTCACGTTTCGGGGTCGATCAGACCGAGCCGGCGCTGAACCTCGATCTTCTGCTCGGCGGCCTCAAACCGGTCATCCAGGGACTCAACCCCGACGATGTCAATGCGCTGACCAGTTCGCTGATTCAGATTCTGCAGGGCCAGGGCGGCGACCTGGAGTCATTGTTCGCTCGGACATCGTCGTTCACCAACGCGTTGGCCGACAACGGGCAGACCGTGGAGAGCCTCATCGACAATCTCAATGACACACTGGCCGTGCTGTCCAAGGACGGGGAGAAGTTCTCCGGCGCGGTGGACGGGCTCGAGCGTCTGGTCACGGGTCTCGCTCAGGAGCGTGACCCGATCGGTGAGGCCATCACCGCGCTCGACAACGGGACAGCTTCGTTGGCCGGTCTGCTCACCGAGGCGCGCCCGCCGTTGTCCGGCACGGTGGACCAGCTCACCCGACTTGCGCCGCTGCTGGCCAATGACACCGACCTCGCCCGTCTTGACCTCGTCCTGCAGAAGACCCCGCAAAACTATCGGAAACTGGTCCGGCTCGGCTCCTATGGCAGCTGGCTCAATCTCTACCTATGCGGAATATCCATTCGGGTGTCCGATCTGCAGGGACGTACAGCCCACTTCCCATGGGTCATCCAGAACACCGGAAGGTGCGGGGAACCCTGATGCTGAAATACCGTCAATCATCCTTGGTGCGTTCGGGATTCATCGGTCTGGTGCTGATGGTGTTGATCATCGCGGTCGGGCTACAGCCCCAGCAGTTGGTGGCCATGGCGACCTCGGTCCGATACCAGGCCGTTTTTGCCGAAGCGGGTGGTCTGACCACCGGTAACAACGTCAAGATCTCCGGTGTCACCGTGGGCACCGTCTCCGATGTCGAACTCGACAAGGGTACGGCGTTGGTGACCTTCGCCGTCAACAGCAAGGTCCGACTCGGCACGGACACCATTGCGCAGATCGGAATCGGCACATTGCTCGGCGAGCGGGTCCTGGTGGTCGAACCGCGTGGTAGCGACCGCATGCGTGCCCTCGGTGTGATTCCGTTGGCGCGTACGTCGTCTCCGTACTCGCTGACCGAGGCGCTCAACGAGTTCACCGCCAATACCGCCCAGACCGATACCGCGGCGATCAACCAATCACTGGATGTGTTGTCGGAGACTGTCGAACGGCTTGCGCCACAGCTGGGCCCGACGTTCGACGGTGTGAGCCGGCTGTCGAAATCGTTGAACAGCCGCAACGAGTCGTTGAGCGGTCTGCTCTCGACCGCTGCCGACGTCACCGGAATTCTCTCGGAACGAAGCCAACAGGTGAACAGCCTGCTGTTGAATGCCAACGACCTGCTCGGTGTGCTTCAGGATCGCCGGTACGCGATCGTCAACCTGCACGCCAACACGACGGCAGTGGCTCAGCAGTTGTCCGCTCTGGTCGACGAGAACGAGCAGGAACTCGCGCCCACCCTGGAACAACTCAACCGTGTCTCGGAGGTGCTCGAACGCAATCGGGACAATCTGACCAAATCGCTCAACGGGCTGGCCAAGTACCAACTGACCCAGGGTGAGGCCGTCAACAACGGGTTCTACTACTACGGGTTCGCATCGAATCTGTTGCCAGGACCTGCGATTCAGCCGTTCCTCGACTACGCCCTCGGGTTCCGTCGTGGTGTCGATGCCGGGCAGCCACCGGACAATGCCGGTCCCCGTGCAGAATTTCCGTTCCCCTACAACGGTATCCCCGGAGGTTCGCGATGATGGCGCTCGGTCCGCGAGCCAGAAAGGTGATCGTCGTCGCGATCGCTGCGTCTCTGGTAGCCGGTCTCGGCTTTGTTGCCTACCGGCAGTTCCTGGGCCCGAAGACGATCACTGCTTTCTTCACATCCGCAACCGCCATCTACCCCGGAGATGAGGTGCGTGTGGTCGGCGTCCGCGTCGGCACCATTGACGAGATCGAACCACTGGGCACACGAACCAGGGTCACGCTGAAGGTCGACCGCGATATCCCGGTGCCTGCGGATGCCAAGGCGATCATCGTGGCACCCAACCTCGTCTCGGCACGTTATGTGCAGCTGACGCCCGCCTACGGCGCGTCGCCGGAGTCCAGCGGTGCCACCATGTCAGATGGTGCCGAGATCGGCGAGGACCGCACCGCGATACCGGTCGAGTGGGATGACATCAAGGAGCAGCTGACCCGGCTCGCAGCCGAGCTCGGCCCGGCCGGCGGCGTATCGGACACCTCGTTGGGGCGGTTCATCGACAGCACGGCAGATGCCATGGCAGGCAACGGAGACCGGTTACGAGAGACCATCACCCAGTTGTCCGATGTCGGCAGAATCCTCGGTGAGGGCAGCGGAGACATCGTCGGTGTCATCAAGAACCTCCAGGTGTTCGTCACCGCCCTGCGCGACAGCAACACCCAGATCGTGCAATTTCAGGGTCGGCTCGCCGACGTGACCAGCGTGGTCGACGGCAGTCGTGGAGATCTGGATTCGGCCATCGATGAGCTGTCCATGGCTGTAGGCAAAGTCGAGCGCTTTGTTGCCGGATCGCGTGACCAGACCGCCGAGCAGATCGAGCGTCTCGCAAATGTGACGCAGGTGCTCTCCGACAACAGCATGGCGGTCAAGAATATTCTGCATGCGGCTCCGAACGCTCTGGTGAACGGCTACAACATCTACAACCCCGATTCCGGCGGCCCTCGGGGATCGTTCGCGATGAACAACTTCTCCAACCCCGTCGCGACAGTCTGCTCGGCGATCGCGGCCGTCGAGAACGTCACCGCCGCCGAGTCCGGCAAGGCCTGTGCGCAGTACCTCGGGCCCGCGCTGCGCCTGATGAACTTCAACCACCTACCGTTTCCGTTCAATGCCTATCTGGGGCCGGCGCCGAAGAACGTGATCTATTCCGACCCGAACCTGGCACCCGGTGGCGCCGGTGCATCCCCCCTTCCTGCCGAGGTACCGCCTGCTGTATCGGCCTACACCGGAGCAGGCGACGTGCCGCCACCGCCGGGCTGGACCGACCCGCCGCAGCCGCCGGGTGCGTATGCCCCGAACGGGCTACCCGCCGCCCGCACACCGGCGCTCTATCCCGGCGCTCCTATCCCGCCCGGTGTGCCCGCGGCGCCGCCCGCACCCGCTGCGTCCACCCTGACGGAGCTGCTGCTTCCCGCCGAGGCCGGCGCCGCGGCACCATCTCCAGGAGGCACCCCGTGATGACACCGAAGCAGGCGCGCCGGTCGGCCGCGATCGCCTGTTGCGCGGTGTTGGTGTCGTCCGGGTGCTCGTTCGACGGCATCAACTCGCTGCCATTGCCCGGCACCGTGGGGACCGCCCCGGACGCGACGACCTACCGCGTACAGATCGCCAATGTCGCCACCCTCGAATCCAATTCGCCCGTCATGGTCGACGATGTCGTCATCGGAACCGTCCGCAGGATGACGGTGGACAACTGGAGTGCCAACGTCGAGATCTCCGTCAAACCCGGAGCGGTGGTCCCGGCAAACGCCGTTGCCACCGTGGGCCAGACCAGTCTGCTCGGGTCCATGCATCTTGCGCTCGATCCGCCATTGGGTGAGCAGCCGGCGGGCCGGCTTAAGCCGGGCACCACGATTCCCCTGAACAGGACGTCGACCTACCCCTCGACAGAAGAGACGCTCTCGTCCCTGTCGGTGGTGGCCAATGGCGGCGGACTCACTCAGATCGGTGACATCGTCCGCAATTTCAACGCGGCACTCGACGGCCGCCAAGTCCAGATCCGCGACCTGCTCACCCGGATGAACACGGTGATCGGTCTGCTGGACAGGCAGAAGGACAACATCATCGAGACGATCTCGGCGCTGAACCGACTCGCCGGGACCTTTGCCGGCCAGCGGGGTGTGCTCACGAGCGCACTGAACCGCATTCCTCCGGCACTGGATGTACTCAATGAGCAGCGGCCCCGAATCACCAGTGCATTGACGAAGCTGGGCACCTTCAGCGATACCGCATCACAACTCATCAACGAGTCGCAGGCCGATATCGTGCGCAATCTCCAGAACCTCGAACCGACGGTGCGCGCGCTGGCCGATGTGGGCCCCGATCTGGCGACGGCACTGACCTACCTGCCGGCCTACCCCTACACGCAGGAATTCATCGATCGCGGCATCCGCGGCGACTACATGAACCAGTTCATCGTGTTCGACTTCACGATTCCGCGACTGAAAAAGGGAATGCTCCTCGGCACCAGGTGGGGAGACCCCGACGCGTCGCTGGTTCCGGCCCCCGGCGATCCCTGGTATTCGACCTACACGCGCGACCCTCTGACGGCGCCCTTCACGCCGATTCCGAACGAGGTTGCCGCCATTCCGCCGCTCATCGACGCCCCGCCGACAGATCCGGTTCAATCCGCGCCGGTCGACCATGCCATGGCGCCGGCCGAAGGGGGCAACTGATGTTGACACGTTTTGTCCGCAACCAGCTGATCATCTTCACGATCGCCTCGGTGATCGGCGTCGGCACAATGATTTTCGTCTACCTGCAGGTTCCGATGCTGCTCGGCCTCGGCCGGATCGGGGTCACGCTGCAGGTTCCTGCGACGGGCGGCCTCTACCAGTTCTCGAATGTCACCTATCGGGGTGTCGAGGTCGGAAAGGTCACCGAGATCCGGCCCACCCGCGCCGGCGCCGAGGTGACGATGTCGCTGCAGCGGTCACCGAAGATCCCCGCCGATCTGCAGGCCAATGTCCGCAGTGTGTCGGCCGTTGGTGAGCAGTACGTCGATCTTGTGCCACGCACCGAAGACG
>JBPPMV010000415.1:0-13248 GCA_051306235.1 Mycobacterium sp.
CGCGCCCCGAAGCTCGTCACGGCCGGCCGTTCCCCAGCTGGCTGTGCAGCTCCTGCAGGGACCGCACCCCGATGTCACCGCGGATGCCGGCCTCGATGCCCTGTACCGCCGCCGAGGCGCCCTGCACCGTCGTCACGCACGGGATGTTCATCGAGACGGCGGCCGAACGGATCTCGTAACCGTCGATACGCGGGCCGGAGTTGCCGTACGGGGTGTTGATCACCATGTCGACCTGGCCGGCGCGGATGGCGTCGACTGCCGACACCTCGGGCCTGCCCTCGCCGGGCTCCTCGAAGTTCTTGCGCACCACCTCGCAGGGAATCCCATTGCGGCGCAGCATCTCCGCGGTGCCGTCGGTGGCCAGCACCCGGAATCCCAGGTCCGCGAGTCGCTTGACCGGGAACACCAGCGAGCGCTTGTCCCGGTTGGCCACCGATACGAAGACGGTGCCCGAGGCGGGCAGCGACCCGTACGCCGCGGTCTGGCTCTTGGCGAAGGCGGTACCGAAGTCACGGTCGATGCCCATCACCTCACCGGTCGACTTCATCTCCGGTCCGAGCAACGAATCCACCTGGGTGCCATCGGCCTTGCGGAACCGATGGAACGGCAGGACGGCCTCCTTGACCGCGATGGGAGCATGCGGGGACACCGTGGCGCCATCGCCCTCGGCGACCAACACCCCCTCCTCGCGCAGCTGGGCGATGGTGGCGCCGAGCATGATCCGGGCGCACGCCTTGGCCAGCGGGATCGCGGTGGCCTTGGAGACGAAGGGCACGGTGCGGCTGGCACGCGGGTTGGCCTCCAGGACGTAGAGCACATCGTCCTTGAGGGCGTACTGCACGTTGAGCAGACCGACGACGCCGATACCGTGCGCCAGCGCCTCGGTGGCCTCGCGCACCTTCTCGATATCGGTACGGCCCAGCGTGACCGGCGGCAGCGCGCATGCGGAATCACCGGAATGGATACCGGCCTCCTCGATGTGCTCCATCACGCCGCCGATGTAGACCTCGGCGCCGTCGCACAGTGCGTCGACATCGATCTCGATGGCGTCCTCGAGGAACCGGTCGACCAGCACCGGGTGCTCGGGCGACAGTTCGGTGGCCCGGGTGATGTAACCCTGCAGGGTCTCCTCGTCGTAGACGATCTCCATACCGCGCCCGCCGAGCACATAGGACGGCCGGACCAGCACCGGATAGCCGATATCGGCGGCGATCCTGCGCGCCTGGTCGAAGCTGGTGGCGGTGCCGAATCGCGGTGCGGGCAAGCCCGCGCGGCGCAGCACCTCACCGAACTCGCCGCGATCCTCGGCCAGGTCGATGGCTTCGGGCTTGGTCCCGACGATGGGCACACCGGCCTTCTCCAGACGCTCGGCCAGCCCGAGCGGCGTCTGCCCGCCCAGTTGCACGATCACGCCCACGACACCGGGACCGCCCGCGCCGGAGGCCTGTTCGGCGTGATAGACCTCCAGTACATCCTCGAAGGTCAGCGGTTCGAAGTACAGCCGGTCCGCGGTGTCGTAGTCGGTGGACACCGTTTCGGGGTTGCAGTTGACCATGACGGTCTCGAAACCGGCCTCGCTGAGCGTCGTCGCCGCATGCACACAGCTGTAGTCGAATTCGATGCCCTGACCGATCCGGTTGGGGCCCGATCCCAGGATGAGCACCTTGGGCCGTTCGGTCTGCGGGGCGACCTCGGTCTCGGCGGCGGGGTCGAGTTCGTAGCTGCTGTAGTGGTACGGCGTGCGGGCCTCGAACTCCGCGGCGCAGGTGTCCACGGTCTTGTAGACCGGATGGATGCCGAGGCGTTCACGCTGCGTCCGGACACCGGCCTCGCCGGCCAGTTCCGGTCGCAGCGCGGCGATCTGACCATCCGAGAGCCCACTGTTCTTGGCTCGGCGCAGCAGGGTCTCGTCCAGGACCGGGGCATCGACGAGTTCGGCGCGCAGGACCACCAGGGTGGCGATCTGATCGACGAACCACGGGTCCACGCCGGACGCCTCGGCGACCTGCTCCACGGTGCCGCCCAGGCGCAGCGCCTGCTCGATATCGTAGATCCGGCCGTCGGTGGCGGTGCGCAGTGCGGTCAGCAGTTCCTCGAGGGTGGCATCGCGGTCCGGTTTGGTCCAGAATCCGGCGCGCGGGGTCTCCAGCGACCGCATCACCTTGCCGAGGGCTTCGATGAAGTTGCGGCCCAAGGACATTGCTTCGCCCACCGATTTCATCGTGGTGGTGAGCGTGGCGTCGGCCCCCGGGAACTTCTCGAAGGCGAACCGGGGGGCCTTGACCACGACGTAGTCCAGGGTCGGTTCGAAACAGGCCGGGGTTTCCTTGGTGATGTCGTTGACGATCTCGTCGAGGGTGTAGCCGATGGCGAGCTTGGCCGCGATCTTGGCGATCGGGAAACCGGTCGCCTTGGAGGCCAGTGCCGATGAGCGCGACACCCGCGGGTTCATCTCGATGACGATGAGCCGGCCGTCGGCGGGGTTGATCGCGAACTGGATGTTGCAGCCGCCGGTGTCGACGCCGACCTCGCGCAGGATGTCGATGCCGAGATCGCGCATGATCTGGTATTCGCGGTCGGTCAGCGTCATCGCCGGGGCGACGGTCACCGAGTCGCCGGTGTGCACGCCCATCGGGTCGAAGTTCTCGATCGAGCAGACCACCACCACGTTGTCATGGTGATCGCGCATCAGCTCGAGTTCGAATTCCTTCCAGCCGTAAATGGATTCCTCGATGAGCACATTCGCCGACGGGGATGCGGCCAGTCCGTCGCCGGCCATCCGCTCGACATCCTCGGCAGAGTAGGCCATGCCGGAACCCAGCCCGCCCATGGTGAAGGAGGGCCGGACGACAACAGGAAGCCCGAGTTCGGTGACGGTGTCGCGGACCTCGTCCATGGTGAAGCAGACGGCCGACTTCGCCGATTCGCCACCGACCTTGGCCACGATGTCCTTGAACTTCTGCCGGTCCTCGCCGCGCTGGATGGCGTCGAAATCGGCACCGATCATCTCGACGCCGTACTTCTCCAGGATGCCCTCGTTGTGCAGGGCGACAGCGGTGTTCAGCGCGGTCTGCCCGCCCAGGGTGGCCAGCACGGCGTCGATCTTGTTACCGCGCTCGGCCTGCTGGGCGAAGATCTTCTCGACGAATGCCGCCGTGATGGGCTCGACGTAGGTGTGATCGGCGTACTCGGGGTCGGTCATGATGGTCGCCGGATTGGAGTTGATCAGGCTGACCTGCAGCCCCTCGGCGCGCAGCACGCGGCAGGCCTGGGTGCCGGAGTAATCGAACTCACAGGCCTGGCCGATGACGATCGGGCCGGAGCCGATCACCAGCACGTGGTTGATATCGCTGCGACGTGGCATTAGTTGTTCTCCCCGGACAGAAGGTCGATGAACTGGTCGAACAGGTACTCGGCGTCATGCGGACCGGCGGCCGCCTCGGGGTGGTACTGCACCGAGAAGGCGCGTCCGTCAACGAGTCTGATGCCTTCCACCACCCCGTCGTTGGCGCAGGTGTGGCTGACGATGCCGCGTCCGAACGGGGTGTCGAACTCCTCGCCGGCTTCGCCTTCGAGGGCGAACCCGTGGTTCTGCGCGGTGATCGCGACGCGGCCGGTGACGTGATCCATCACCGGGACGTTGATACCGCGGTGGCCGAAGGCCATCTTGTAGGTGGACCGGCCCAGCGCGCGCCCCAGGATCTGGTTTCCGAAGCAGATGCCGAACAACGGGATTCCCGCGCCCAGCACCTGCCGGGTCACCTCGACGATGTGATCTGCGGTGGCCGGGTCACCGGGGCCGTTGGACAGGAAGACGCCATCGGGTTTGAGCTCGGCGATCTCATCGAAGCTGGTCGCCGAGGGTAGAACGTGGCTGCGCACTCCGCGCCGGGCGAAGTTGCGCGGTGTGTTCGTCTTGATGCCGAGGTCGATGGCGGCGACGGTGAAGCGTTGTTGACCTTCGGCTTCGACGGTGTAGCAGTTCTGGGTGGACACCTCGCCGGCAAGGTCGGCGCCGAGCATGGACGGCTGGCTGCGCACCCGCTGCACCAGTGTCTCGGCATCGGCGAGGGCGGGCCCGGAGAACACACCCGCCTTCATCGAGCCGGCGGTGCGCAGGTGGCGCACCACCGCGCGGGTGTCGATACCGGCGATGCCGACGATGCCTTGGCGCACCAGTTCATCGTCGAGGGTGCCGGTGGCGCGCCAGTTCGACGCGCGCGGCGACGGGTCCCGCACGGCGTAGCCGGCGACCCAGATCTTGTCGCCGCGGCTCTCGCCATCCTCGCCGTTCCACCCGGTGTTGCCGATCTGCGGCGCCGTCGCGACGACGATCTGGCGGTGATAGCTCGGATCGGTCAGTGTTTCCTGGTAGCCGGACATCCCGGTGGAGAACACCGCCTCACCGAGCGTCTGACCGATCGCGCCGAACGGCATACCGGTGAAGACTCGGCCGTCCTCCAGAACCAACAAGGCAACCTCGGTTCGCCGCATGCCAATGCGCGATCCGCTTCGCTTCTCGCTCAAAAGTCCTCCTCATTGCCTGATTTGCTGGCGACCCATTTACTGATTTCACCGCGGTCATCGGCGCGGAAACCGGTGTCGATCTCGGTACCCGATGGCAGTCGCCAGCGGATCGCGACGATCCCATCGTGGGTGAGTGCCTTGCCGGCGATCGCCCGTTCACTGCGGACCGCCATGATCGACTCGTCGGGAATCCAGATCGGTCCGGTACCGCTGCGCTGCAGCATGATTCCCTCGGGGTAGCGGGTGAGCACCGCCTTCGCGCGGAAACCCAGTGCCGCCGCGGCGACCTTGTCGTTCCAGTGCGGGGCGATGGTGCTGCCGACGTAGAGGCCTTTGGTGGGGCCGGTCAGCGCCGGCCCGACGGTATCGGGGAGCGCGGGCAGATTCCCGATCAGCTCGACCTGGCGGGCGATCCGGTTGCGCCAGCCGCGTAGCAGCCTGCGGATGAAGAAGACGATCAGCAGCGCGATCGCCACGGCCAGCACCAGCGATCCGATCAGCGTCTGGTCGTTCATGCGGTGCCGCTTCCCCGCGTCGCTTCGCTCCAGCCCGCCGGATGCCCGTCGCGCGCGGTGACCTTGCCCCGCAACAGTGTCAGCGTCACCGTGGCAGGCAGTTCCATGGACTCGAACGGGGTGTTGTCCGAGCGACTGGCCAGTTTCGATCCGGTGACGGTCCAGGTGGTTTCGGGATCGACGACGGTGAGGTTGGCCGGCTCCCCCACCTGCAGCGGGCGGCCCTGATCCGGCAGACCGACGATCGCGGCCGGCGCCTCGCTCATCACCCGGGCGACATCGCGCCAGGTCAACAGGCCCGGCACCACCATGGTCGCGACGACCACCGACAGCGCCGTCTCCAGCCCGAGCATGCCCGGCCGGGCGTTGGCGAATTCGCAGCACTTCTCCTGCTCGGCATGCGGTGCATGATCGGTGGCCACACAGTCGATGACACCGTCGGCGAGCGCGCGCCGCAGCGCCTCGACATCGCCGGCCTCGCGCAGCGGCGGGTTGACCCGGTTGCGGCCGTCGTAGCTGCTCAGCCTGCCGTCGTCGAGCAGCAGGTGATGCGGGGTGACCTCAGCGGTGATCGAGATCCCCTGCGCCTTGGCCCATTTCAGCAGTTCGACGGTGCCCGCAGTCGATGCGTGGCAGATGTGCACCCGGGCATTGGCGTCGCGGGCCAGGATCGCGTCGCGGGCGACGATCGACTCCTCGGCCGAACGCGGCCACCCGGCCAGCCCCAGCTTGGCGGCGTTCGGACCCTCGTGCGCGACGGCGCCGACGGTCAGCCGCGGCTCCTCGGCGTGCTGGGCGATCAGCACACCCAGTCCGCTTGCGTACTCCAGGGCTCGCCGCATGATCAGCGGATCGTGCACGCAGATACCGTCATCGGAGAACATCCGGACCTGCCCGGCACCGGCCGCCATCAGGCCCATCTCGGTCAGCTGCTTACCTTCGAGACCGACGGTGACCGCACCGACCGGATGCACGTCGACGAGGCCGACCTGCTGGCCGCGGTGCCACACGTGATCAGTGACCACCGGGCTGTCGGCCACCGGGTCGGTATTGGCCATCGCGAACACCGCTGTGTAACCGCCCAGCGCGGCTGCTGCCGAACCGGTTTCGATGTCCTCGGCGTACTCGCGTCCCGGCTCACGCAGGTGGGTGTGCAGGTCGACGAAACCGGGCAGCAGGATCTGGCCGGTGGCATCGACGACCTCTGCCCCGTCGGAGGCGAGTCCGCTGCCGATCTCGGCGATCTGACCGTCGGCGACCAGCACGTCGACCGGATCGCCCTCACCGTAGAGCCGCACGCCCTTGATCAGAACGGTCATGAAGCCACCCCTACCCCTTCGGATCCGGCACCGACCAGCAGGTGGAACAACACCGCCATCCGTACGTGAACTCCGTTCGAAACCTGTTGCAGCACAGCTGACTGCGACGAATCGGCCACCGAGTATGCGATCTCCATACCGCGCAGCATGGGACCGGGGTGCAGCACCACGGCATGCTCGGCGAGTTTGGCCTGACGTTTCTCGGACAGGCCGTAGAGCACCGAGTACTCCCGCGCCGACGGGAAGAAACCGCCGTTCATCCGTTCGGCCTGAACCCGCAGCATCAGCACGGCATCGGCCGCGGGAAGCTCGGCGTCCAGATCATGGGAGACGGTGACCGGCCATCCGGACACCCCGACCGGCAGCAGCGTGGGCGGGGCGACGAGCACCACCTCGGCGCCGAGCGTGGCGAGCAGTTCGACATTGGAGCGCGCCACCCGGCTGTGCAGCACATCGCCGACGATCACCACCCGCCTGCCCTCGATGGCACCGAGCCGCTGGCGCAGGGTCAGCGCATCGAGCAGCGCCTGGGTGGGGTGCTCGTGGGTGCCGTCACCGGCATTGATGACCGAGGGTCCACCACTTCCCCCCGGTCGCTGCGCTCCTGCCCCCGGGGAACCCCGGTCGTCCTCCCGTGTCCACTCGGAGAGCTGCTGTGCCGCACCGGAAGCCGGGTGTCGGATGATCAGCGCGTCGGCGCCGGCCGCCCGCAGCGTCAGCGCGGTATCGCGCAGCGACTCCCCCTTGGCCGCCGAGGACCCCGAGGCGCTCACGTTGATGACATCGGCGCTCATCCATTTGCCTGCCACCTCGAACGACACCCGGGTGCGGGTGGAGTTCTCGTAGAACATGGTGATGATGGTGCGGCCGCGCAGGGTGGGCAGCTTCTTCACCTCGCGGCCCAGCAACGCCTCCCGGAAGCGGTCGGCGTCATCGAGCAGGGCGACCGCCTCATCGCGCGACAGGTCGGCTGCAGATAGAAGGTGTTTCATCCGTGTTGTCTCTTCTTCGCGCAAGCGCTCATCAGCGTGCCGGTCCTCCATAGGGCGCGATCTTGACTCCGTCGTATCCGTCGGGCACCTGCAGGCGCACCTTGACGTTTTCGGCCCGCGAGGTGGGCACGTTCTTGCCGACGTAATCGGCCCGCACCGGCAGTTCCCGGTGTCCGCGGTCGACCAGCACCGCCAATTGCACGATGCGGGGCCTGCCGATATCGCGCAGCGCGTCCAGGGCCGAGCGCACCGAGCGCCCGGAATACAGCACATCATCGACCAGGATCACCAGCGCACCGTCGATACCGCCGGCCGGGATGGACGTCGACTCCAGCGGGCGCGGGGGTTTGGAGTTCAGGTCATCGCGGTAGAGCGTGATGTCCAGACCGCCGTACGGGAGCTCGATCCCGGCGAATTCGTGCACCTTCTCGGCGAGCCGGGCAGCCAGCGTCACTCCGCGGGTCGGGATGCCCAGCAGCACGACGCGAGGGGCGTCGGGGGCGTCGAGCGCGGTCTTCTCGATGATCTGATGCGCGATGCGCGAGATGGTCCGGCTCACATCTGCGGCGGACATCAATTCCCGGTCGGGGCCGGGTGAACTTGCGTCACCCGTACTTGCGCTGCCCATGGTCAACCTGGACCTCCTTCTCCGCCTCTCGGGACGGATCGTTAAAGGACGTCGAACTGCCGGTTACCTTATCAGGATGAATCTCGACAACAACCGCGCCTCCATCGCCGAGGCCATCGACGGCGGCCTGCTCGCCGGGGCGGTCACCATGGTGTGGCATTCCGGCCGGGTGGTGCAGGTCAACGAGTTGGGTCACCGCGATATCGAGGCCGGTTTGCCGATGCAGCGCGACACCGTGTTCCGCATCGCGTCGATGAGCAAACCCGTCACCGTGGCCGCGGCCATGACGTTGCACGAGGAGGGCCGATTCCGCCTCGACGACCCGGTGTCGCAGTGGTTGCCCGAGCTCGCCGGCTTGCGGGTGTTGATCGAGCCCCGCAGCGCGCTGGACGACACCACCGGCCTGCGCCGACCCATCACGTTCGACGACCTGATGACCCACCGCTCCGGCTTCGCGTACCCGTTCTCCATCACCGGGCCGCTCGCCAAGGCGTATGGGCGGTTGTCCTTCCGGCAGAACGAGCAGCGCTGGCTGACCGAACTGGCCGAATTGCCGCTGGCGCATCAGCCCGGTACACGCATCACCTACAGCCACGGCACCGATGTGTTGGGTATCGCGATATCCCGGATGGCAGGCAAGCCGCTGCACGAACTGCTCGCCGAGCGCATCTTCGAGCCCCTGGGCATGCGCGACACCGGCTTCGCGGTCAGCCTGCAGCAGCGCCGCCGGATGGCGACCATGTACGGCCTCGGCGCGGACGAGAGGTTGAAAGATGACGTGATGGGTCCCCCGGCGCTCACACCGCCCGAATTCTGCGCCGGCGGTGCCGGTTTGATGTCGACGGCCGACGACTATCTGCAGTTCGCCCGGATGCTGCTGGGCGGCGGCACGGTGGACGGGGTGCGGGTGCTGTCCGAGGAGTCGGTGCGGCTGATGCGCACCGACCGGCTGTCCGCCGAGCAGAAGGAACAGAACTTCCTGGGGGTGCCGTTCTGGATCGGCCGTGGTTTCGGGCTGAGCATGTCGGTGGTCACCGATCCGGCACAGTCCGAGCGGTTCTTCGGCCCGGGCGGCCTCGGTACGTTCGGCTGGCCCGGCGCGTTCGGCACCTGGTGGCAGGCCGACCCTGCCAATGACGTGATCGTGCTCTACCTGATCCAGAACTATCCGGATCTGACCGCCGATGTGGCCCAGGTCGCGGGCAACACCTCGATGGCCAAACTCCGCATGGCGCAACCGAAGTTCGTCCGCCGCACCTATCAGGGGCTGGGTCTCTAGACCGCTACCGGTCTGGCCGCGTACCCGCGGGCCTCGCCCATGAGCGCTGTCGCGGGCGTCGTGAGATGGGTGCGACGACTCACGGCTGCGACATGTAGATGGGACTCGGGCGTGATGATCTGCACCCGGGCACCGGATCTGCGAGCAGATTCCGTCCACGACGAGGGCATGACGGCCCGCCCGATACCGTTGAGGACCATCGGCAGAATCGATGTGCGGTGGGCGATTTCGGCCGCTATGGTCACCTCGATCCCGCTCGCCAGCACCTCGTCGACGAGGGACCGCATGAGCGATCCACGTTGCGACACGATCAGCCTGCACCCCGTGAGGTCGGTGCGGGAGATCGTCTCATCGGTCGGTCCGCTGTCCTGCGGGCCCGAAATCAACACCAAGGCTTGACGTTCCAGTGCCACCACGTCCAGGTCTTCAGCCACTGTCGGTTCGGCCGATCCCAGCACACCGATCTCGGCGGCTCCGGATCGCACCAGTGCGAGCACCTCTTCGGGGGTGAAGGCCGCTTCGGCGTTCACGGTCACCTCGGGATGTGCCCGGGTGAACGCGGTGAGGATCGTGGTCAACGGTTCCATTCCGGGCGAGGGCATCGTCACCAGGTCGATGCGGCCGCCGCGCAGTCCCTTGAGCGAGCGCATGACCGCCTGCGCCTCGTCCAGGTCGCGCAACACGACCCGGGCGGGCCCCACCAGCGCTGTCCCCGCCTCGCTGAGGACAACCCCGCGTCCGATGCGATGGAACAGTGGCATGCCGAGTTCGCGCTCGAATGTCGCGATCGCCTGCGACAACGACGGCTGAGCCACGCGCAGATGTGCCGCCGCCCGACCGATCCCTTTGTGGTCGACCACCGCAAGGAAAAACTTGAGCTGTCTGATTTCCATATGCGGAGCTCCCTTACCTCGACCTATAGCCACAGCCTATGCGGCGGATCGAAATTTGGTCTTGGACGAATCAATCCCTGTGACGGGTAATGGAGTCATCACGCATTGGTGACGTGCAACACCACACATAGGAGGCCATGATGACAACGAACTCCCCCAGCGCGGAGCAGACATTCACGATCGCCGCGATTCCGGCCGACGGTGTCGGCAAGGAGGTCGTGGCAGCGGGCCGTCGGGTGCTCGACACGATGGCCGAGCAATCCGGCGGGCGCTTCGCCTTCGAATGGGAAGAGTTCGGCTGGGGCTGCGAGTACTACGACCGGACCGGCACCATGATGCCCGCGGACGGTCTGGACACACTGCAGGCATTCGATGCCATCTACTTCGGTGCGGTCGGTTGGCGCAACGTGCCCGATCACGTCAGCCTGTGGGGCCTGCGCCTCAACATCACCCAGAACTTCGACCAGTGGGCGAACATCCGGCCGGTGAAGTTCCTGCCCGGCGTGGTGTCCCCGCTGCGTAAGGCCGATGACACCGAGCTGGACTGGGTGGTCGTTCGCGAGAACAGCGAAGGCGAGTACGCAGGGTTGGGGGGACGCAATCTCAGCGGGCGCGGCCCGGGTAACGAAGTGGCACTGCAGACAGCGCTGTTCACCGAGAAGGGTTGCGAGCGCATCATGCGCTTCGCCTTCGACCTGGCCCGGACCCGGACGGTCAAGAAGGTCTCCAGCGTCACGAAGTCCAACGCGCAGCAGTACGGCATGGTGCTCTGGGATGATGTCTTCAAGCGAGTCGCACCGGACTACCCCGACGTCGAAACCGAAAGCGTTCTCGTCGATGCCATGTCGGCCAAGTTCGTCCTACACCCCGAGGAACTCTCGGTCGTCGTGGCGTCCAACCTCAACGCCGACATCCTCTCCGACCTCGGTTCCGCACTCGCAGGCAGCCTCGGAATCGCCGCCAGCGCCAACCTGAACCCGGAACGCCGCTTCCCCAGCATGTTCGAACCGGTACACGGCTCCGCTCCCGATATCGCGGGCCAGGGCATCAGCAACCCGGTGGGCGCGATCGCCAGTGCAGCACTGATGCTCGACCACTTCGGTCTGCACCGCGAGGCCCGCCGCGTCGAGGCGGCCATCGAAACCGCCACCGGTAACGGGATCCGCACTCGCGACATCGGTGGAACGTCGAGCACCGACGAGGTCACCGAGGCCATTGTCGCGGCCTTGGCCGAAACGCTCGCACTCGCTTGATCACGGGTCACATGTTCCGCGAATTATTGGGTACATCAGTTGTGACGTAGGTAACACGATGAGCAGCGCAGCCATGGAGGGGATATGACCGCAGGACAAGTGAGCCGTACAGATGTAGACAAGGCGCTGCTCGGCAGCGCGACCTATCGAAGTCTCGGCGAGCAGCATCTCTCGCCCGCCGAGGAACGGTTCGAGAAGGGGCGCCGAACGGTCGGTCTCTTTCTGGCGCCCGTGGTCACCATTGTCTTCCTCGCGCTGCCGCTGAGCATGGAACCCCAGCAACAGACGCTCGCAGGTGTCCTTCTCGGGGTGATTATCCTGTGGATCAGCGAGGCGGTACCGATCCCCATCGGTGGCCTGCTCGGGGTTGCAGTGGTGGTGTTCCTCGGCGTCGCGCCCGCCGACGACGTCCTCGGCGCGTTCGGATCGTCGACCATCTTCACCTTCATCGGCGCATTCATCCTTGCCCAGGCCATGCTGAAACATGGTCTGGCGCGGCGCTTTGCGTTCCGCATCCTCGCCCTGCCCAAGGTCGGGCAATCCGTCACCGGCGTGATCATCGCGTTCGGCGCGATCACGGCCGCGCTGTCGGCATTCGTGTCCAACACCGCGACGGTGGCCATGTTGCTGCCCACCGCACTCGGCATCCTCGGGGTGATCGCCAAACTGATGCAGGACCGGGGTGTCGTCGCCGAGGATTTCGATCCGCTGCGTATCCGGGTCGGCGCGGCAATCATGCTGATGCTGGCTTACGGAGCAAGCGTCGGCGGCCTACTGACTCCGGTGGGCAGTCCGCCCAACCTGATCGGGCGAGGACTCATCGAAGAGGCGACCGGAGAACGTATCTCGTTCGCCCAGTGGATGGCGGTTGCCGCACCGATCTGTCTGGTGATGTTCGCGGCCCTGGCCTTCATCGTGATCCGGCTCAACAGGCCCGAGCTCAAACACATCGAGGGTGTCGCCGAGTACGTGGCCGCTGAACGCGCCGAGATGGGCGGGCTGTCTCGCGCCGAGAAGAACACCCTGATCGCCTTCGGGATCACGGTCAGCTTGTGGATCCTGCCGGGCATCGTCGCCCTGATCGCCGGGAACGAATCCGACGCCTACATCTTCATCAGCGACCGACTGGACGAGGGCATGGTCGCGGTGTTCGGCGCGGCGCTGCTGTACCTGCTACCCACCGATTGGCAGCAGCGCGAGTTCACCTTGCGTTGGAAAGACGCTGCTGATATCGACTGGGGCACAATCGTGCTCTTCGGCTCCGGCATCATCTTCGGCTCGTTGCTGGCCGCCACCGGACTCGCCGAGACGATCGGCACATCGGTCAGCGGAGCGCTCGGGTTGACGAGCGTCGTGGCCATCACCATCTTCGCGGTGATCCTGGCCATCATCGTGTCGGAGACCACAAGCAACACCGCATCGGCCGCAGTGGTCGTGCCGATCATCATTCCGGTCGCCATGGCCGCCGGGGTGAATCCATTCGTGCCGGCGCTTGCCGCGACGTTCGCCGCGTCGTTCGGCTTCATGCTGCCGGTGTCCACACCACAGAACGCGATCGTCTATGGCTCAGGCGCAGTCCGGATCACCACCATGATCCGGACCGGGATCACATTCGACGTCATCGGTGCGTTGCTCATCATCATCGCGCTTCCGATCATGGTGGGCTTGACCGGTCTGGGCAGCTGAGTCGACCAGGTGAGAAGTCAACGCACCGAGTTCTGATCTGTGTCAGGGGTTCTCGTCGTCGGGTTGTTGTGGTCGGGGTAGGAGTTCTTCGGGGTGGAAGTGGTGGTTGAGGGTGTCGCCGCCGGTGTCCATCAGTGGTGGTGGGTGCCAGTGCAC
>JBPPMV010000416.1:0-3513 GCA_051306235.1 Mycobacterium sp.
ACATGCCGATAACCGACAGGTCACGATCGTCCCTAATAAGAGGTTAACGCGGGTGACTTTGGTCTGGTGAATCGGGACAATGTCCGTTCACTCACAGGAACGATTCAGAAACTCGCTCGGGAAATGCACTACTGAGCAGTAACCGAATTCGTCTGATTATTGATGACCATTGTCAGGTCGCGCCGAACGTCCTCCAAGGCCGCACGCAGGGCAGGCAACCGGGCCTGTGCGGCCGATGCGGCATGCGCCGCGGCCAGGGCGCGCTCGCGCAGCCGGGCGTCGATATCGTCCACCTGCCGCGCGGTGTCCTCGGCCGCCCGGGCGCCGGCGGCCGCGGCCTGCCCGGTGAATTCGGCCTCGACGGCCAGCACTCTGGTCGCAACCAGCGCCTCGGTGTCCTCCCGAAGCGTCGAGGTGACCCTGCCGACCCACCGGTCCAGCAGCGCCCGATCATGCAGCAGACCCCGGATACCGACCACCCAGAGCGTGAGCAGGAGGCCGAGCACACCACCGGCGAGCGCACCGACAACGGCCAGGCCCGGTGCCAGCCCGGTGAACAGCCGGCCGGCCGCGAGCGCCACACCCAGTCCGAAGCCCGCGCCCAGCAGCATCATCAGCTGCATCTCGAGGCGCCGTGCGGTGAGGCCGGGCCCGCCGATCTCCGGGACGGGAGCCGGCACCGGTGTCGGCGGTGCGGTCAAATCGAGTTCCGCGGCGATATCGCGCAGGTGCTCGGTGATGCCGGTGTCGACCTCCTCGACGACCTGCGCGGCCCGGTGGCGCACGTAGCCCTGGAAGTCGTCGTCCCGGCGCCGCCCGAAGAACGGCAACCGGCCCCATCCGGCCGCATCCTCGGACAGCTCGGTGCGCACCGACGAACACCGGTTGCGGGCAAAGTAGCCCAACTGCACCCGGGCCTGCTGAAGACGGCTGCGCAGCGCGATGGCGCGCTCCGAACGCGTCACCCGCGCGGCGCGCACGATATCGTCGCGGCGCCGGTGCAGCTCCGCGGCTTCGACGTCCACGGCCGAGTCCGCCAGCGCACCGATCTGTTCGGCCAGGTGAGTTTCCCACGAACGCAAGAGGTTTCGCCGGGCCAGCGTGTCATCTTCCAGACGCTCCCGCAGCACCGTGACCAGTTCCGTGAGCCGCGGCTGACCGCCGTCGGGTGCGGCGGCCACCCCGACCCACGGCATCTCGCGCAACCGTGGGGTGCGGGCGCCGACGGCCTCGGCGTCGGCGGCACGCACCGCTCGCCAGTCACGGTGCACGTCGATCTTGGTCAGGGCACCGATCACCAGATCGGTGTGCCCGACGGCGGCGTCGAGCACCACGCAGTCGGATTCGGCCAGCGGGGCGACCGCCGAGACCACGAAGACCACCGCAATGGGCGCGGTACCCGGTGCGAGCTCATCGGATTCGATGAACCTCCGCTCCGGCATGTGCTGCCGCAGTGCCGAGGTCAGGCTCGACACCCCGGAAAGCCACGGTCCGGTCACCAGCACGGCGTCGACGCGCGCGAGCTCGGTGGTCACGACAACGGCCCCGCCGCCTGCCGCAGCGCTCCCCGGGCAATGGCAATCCCGCAGTTGCGGTGCAGGGCATCGACCGGCCCGCGGCTGTAGCGCTGCCAGCGCACCGCGCGACGCACCGGGTCCTCTAGATCGACCTGCAGGCCGGCTGCGGTCAGCACCTCGGTTGCCATGCTCATCTCGGTGAGCACCGCGACGTCGCCGGCCAACAGCGCGGCCAGCCGCTCATCGCCGGTCCGGGCCGCCAGCGCCCGCAGCGCGGTCAGCGACGACCGCAGCCGCCGGTAGCGCAGCGGCGCTGCCGCAGCCCGCACACCGGCCACCACCTGATCGATATTGCTCAGCCCGTGCAGCAGGGCGGCCACGGCGCGGTCGTCCACATCCCGATCCGACTCGATGGCACGGGTCGCCGCACTGATCCCGGCCAGGTCGAGCGCGGCCAGCAGGCGCATCCGCGTCCCGGTGCCGACCGCGTGCGGTCCCCCGCCGAACGCGTCGACGGAGCTGAGGTCCGCCGGTGCGGCAGCCAGGCTGCGCAGTGCGACGAGCAGATCGTCGTCTAGGTCGGCGATGGCCAGCAGGGCGGTCACCGGGATCGTCGGCACCCCGGTCCGGCGGCTGATCAGCCCGGCCCGCGCGCCGGCCTCCGGACCCAACAGATCGGCCTTGTTCAGCACCAACACCAGCGGCCGCCCCGCGTCGGCCACGGTCCGGCAGTCCTCCGGCTTGGCGGTCTCGGCGATGACCAGCACCTCCACGTCGCCCTTCACGTCGGCCTCCACGTCGCCCTTCACGTCGGCCTTCACGTCGGCCTTCACGTCGGCCTCCGTGTCGACGAGCGTCAGCCCGGCGCGCCGCAGTGCGGAAGCGACGGTGCCACAGCCCACCCCGGGGCGGCCCAACGCTCGGACCCGCAGCGGGCGGCACAGCCGCTCGATGAGCGGGCGCAGCGCGGAGACATGGGCGGCGTGGGCCGACAACTCGGAGACGAATTCGTCGAGAGACATCTGCACCGCCCCCTTCCCGCCGGTCCCTTCCCACAGTTCGCTTCCCACAGTTCTCTGGGACACCATCACCCACCTCAAATGGTGACATCGCCGCGACACCCCGATCGACGGTGTTTTTCAGACATACCGGGGCAAAGACAACTGTTGGGTATCAATCTGTACCGCGATGCGGGGAGACCGGCCCCGATGCGCCACTATGGACCGATGTATGCCCAGAGCGAGGACGCCGGGGGACCAGACCCTGCGGGCATGAGCTCAGCTACCGGGGATTCGAGCTCTGCCACCGGCAGAAGCGATGCCTCCGCCGAATTCGAAGCCCCCGTCGAATCGGGCGCCCCCACCCATTTCGCGCGCCGCGTCACCAGCTTCCGGGGCCGACATTCGGCCCTGTCGGACAAGCAGGTGCAGACCTGGGAACGGCTGTGGCCGCAGATCGGCACCGAGGCCCGTGACCCCGAAGGCCGGCCGATCGTGCTGGACACCGACCGGTGGTTCGGCCGGCACGCCCCTCTGGTGCTGGAGATCGGCTGCGGAACCGGTGTGTCGACTGCCGCAATGGCCCAGCTCGAACCCGATCTGGACGTCATCGCGGTCGAGGTCTACAAGCGCGGACTCGGCCAGCTGCTGAGTTCCATCGACCGTTCCGGGATCACCAACATCCGGCTGATCCAGGGTGACGGCGTCGACGTGTTGGAGCATTCGCTGTCCGCCGCGTCGCTGACCGGCGTGCGGGTGTACTTCCCTGATCCGTGGCCCAAGGCGCGGCACCACAAACGCCGGCTGCTGCAGACCGAGACCATGGCCCTGATCGCCGACCGGCTGATACCCGGCGGGATCCTGCACGCCGCCACCGACCACATGGAGTACGCCGAGCACATCGCCGAGGTCGGTGACGCGGAGCCGCGCCTGCGCCGCGTCGGTATCGAGGACCGCCTGCCGATATCGGTCGCCCGGCCCGAGACGAAGTACGAACG
>JBPPMV010000417.1:0-7202 GCA_051306235.1 Mycobacterium sp.
TCGAGAGCCTGGTGCCCAACCGCGGGGTCATCCTGATCCCGACCCGCGATGGCGAGCAAGGCCGCTTCGACTTCAAGTGCAACCAGGGGGCCACCTACGGGATGACCCAGCTGCTGTACTCGGACGCCATCGTCGGTTTCCTCACCGAGTTCGCCCGCACCACCGAGCACCGCCCGGAGATCCTGCTGTCCTTCGGTTTCGTGCCGAAGCTGGAGTCCAAGATCGGGTTGATCAACTGGCTCATCCAGGACGCGGGCAACGCGGCCGTCGCCGCCGAGCAGGAGTTCGTCAGCAGGCTCGCGCCGCTGGATCCGGACGCGAAGCGCCGCGAGATGCTCGACCTGTACAAGCGGGTGATCGACGGTGTCGGGGAACTCGGGTTCCCGCTGAGCGTGCATTTCGAGGCCGCTTACGGCCCGTCCCGGCCGGCGTTCGAGACGTTCGCCGCGATGCTCGACTACTGGTCGCCTGCCAACGCCAGCTCGAGCACGGGATAGTCGTCGAGCATTCTGCGCAGCGCCGCCTCGAACTGCCACATCGAGGTCAGGTCGTGATCGAGCCGGCAATCAACAGCCGCGACCGCCCCGCTCGCCGGCGGCGCGTCGTGAACCTGGTCGGCGATCCGGTCGAAAAGGCTGTGCGGGGTTGCCACGTAATACTGCGGGATTGTCCGCGGCGGCGCCGTCACCGCGGCGGCGATGACGAGGCCGTGCTCGGTGACCAGCACGTGGGTGGCGGTGACCGTCACCGGGACATGCGCCTCGGCACTGCCCCATTCGGCGGCGGCCAGTCGGCCCTGTAGGACATGCAGCCGGACGTCATCGGTGATGAGCGCCGGAAACTCCGACCGAGGTATCCGCGGGCCGGATCGGTCCCCGACGGGAAGGCAGTCGCGCAGCATCGCGCCGAAGTAGTCGAAGTACCGATCGGTCATGTGGACCCCCGTAGACGTCGAGACCTCGAGCGTGCACCCGGGCGGGGGTGGTGCGCAACCGCCTATCCTTGCGCGGGTGTCCGATCACGATCACTCCCTCCGTGCGCTGCGCGCCTCGTTGGATGATCTGACCTTCCGCGATGCCGCCCGGTTGGGGCGACGGCTCAAGGGGCTGCGCGGGGAACCGCCGGAGTCGCTGATCCAGCAGTTCGCCGCCGCCGAGGCGCTGGTGCTCACCCGCCGTGCCGCCGTCCCGCAGATCACCTACCCGGACCTGCCGGTGACCGACAGCCGCGCCGAGCTGGCCGCGGCCATCAGCGCGAACCAGGTGGTGATCGTCGCCGGGGCCACCGGATCGGGTAAGACCACCCAGCTGCCCAAGATATGTCTGGAGCTGGGCCGCGGGATCCGCGGCACCATCGGGCACACCCAGCCACGGCGACTGGCCGCGCGCACGGTGGCCCAGCGCATCGCCGACGAACTGGGCACCCCGCTGGGCGCGGCGGTCGGCTACACCGTCCGGTTCACCGACCAGGCCAGTGACTCCACGCTGATCAAACTGATGACCGACGGCATTCTGCTCGCCGAGATTCAGCGCGACCGCCGGCTGCTGCGGTACGACACCCTGATCCTCGATGAGGCGCACGAGCGCAGCCTCAACATCGACTTCCTGCTCGGCTATCTGCGCGAGCTGTTACCGCGCCGGCCCGACCTGAAGGTGATCGTCACCTCGGCGACGATCGAGCCCGAACGGTTCGCCCGGCACTTCTCCGGTGCTCCGATTGTGGAGGTGTCGGGGCGGACCTATCCGGTGGAGATCCGGTACCGGCCCCTTGAGGTGCCGGTGGCCGCCGAGGCGGGTGAGGATCCCGACGACCCTGACCACGAGATCGTGCGCACCGAGAACCGCGATCCGACCGAGGCCATCGTCGACGCCATCGGGGAACTGGAAGCCGAACCGGCCGGCGACGTGCTGGTGTTCCTGTCCGGCGAGCGCGAGATCCGGGACACCGCCGATGCCTTGCGCGGACTGGTGGACCAGGGCACCGAGGTGCTGCCGCTCTATGCCCGGCTGCCCACCGCCGATCAGCAGAAGGTGTTCACCGCGAGCACAGCGCGGCGGCGAATCGTGTTGGCCACCAACGTCGCCGAGACATCACTGACGGTGCCAGGCATCCGCTACGTGGTGGATCCCGGTACCGCGCGCATCTCCCGGTACAGCAGGCGCACCAAGGTGCAGCGGCTGCCGATCGAACCGATCTCGCAGGCCTCGGCCGCCCAGCGGGCCGGCCGGTCCGGCCGTACCGCACCGGGTGTGTGCATCCGGCTGTATTCGGAGGAGGATTTCGAATCCCGGCCCCGCTACACCGATCCGGAGATTTTGCGCACGAATCTGGCCGCGGTGATCCTGCAGATGGCCGCACTCAAACTCGGTGAGATCGAGGACTTTCCGTTCCTGGACCCGCCGGATGCCCGCAGCATCCGCGACGGTGTGCAGCTGCTCCAGGAACTCGGTGCATTCGACGCCGGTGGCGCGCTCACCGAGGTGGGGCAGCGCCTCGCCCGGCTGCCGCTGGATCCCCGGGTCGGCCGGATGATCCTGGCCGCGGATACCGAGAACTGTGTGCGGGAGGTGCTGGTGCTGGCCGCCGCGCTGTCCATCCCGGACCCGCGGGAACGCCCTGCCGACCGCGAGGACGCCGCGCGCCAGAAGCACGCCCGGTTCGCCGACGACAACTCCGACTTCATCTCCTACCTGAACCTCTGGAACTACCTTCGCGAACAACGCAAAGAGCGCTCCAGCAGTGCCTTCCGGCGGATGTGTCGCGACGAGTTCCTGCACTACCTGCGCATCCGGGAGTGGCAGGACCTGGCCGGCCAGTTGCGCAGCATCGCAGGATACCTGGGTATCCGGGACTCCGGAGAGGACGCCGACCCGGCCCGGATCCACGCTGCACTGGCCGCAGGATTGCTGTCCCACATCGGCTTACGGGAGGGCGAGACCCGCGACTACACCGGTGCGCGCAACACCAAGTTCGTGCTGGCGCCGGGTTCGGTGCTGACCCGCAAACCGCCACGCTGGATCGTGGTGGCCGACCTCGTGGAGACCAGCAGGCTGTTCGGCCGGACCGCCGCGCGTATCGACCCCGAATCCCTCGAGCGGGTGGCCGGGCACCTGGTGCACCGTAATTACAGTGAGCCGCACTGGAATGCCCAACGCGGCGCGGTGATGGCCTTCGAACGGGTGACGCTCTACGGGCTACCGCTGGTGCCACGGCGCACCGTCGGCTACGCGCAGGTCGACCCGGCGGTGTCCCGCGACCTGTTCATCCAGCATGCTCTGGTCGAAGGTGACTGGCAGACCCGGCACCACTTCTTCCGGGACAACACCGCGCTACGTGCGGAACTGGAGGAGATGGAGGAACGGGCCCGCCGTCGTGACCTGGTGATCGACGATCAGGAGCTGTTCGCCCTCTACGATGCCCGCATTCCACCGGAAGCGGTATCGGCCAGGCACTTCGACGCATGGTGGAAGAAGCAGCGGCGCCAGACACCCGATCTGCTGACCTTCACCCGGGCCGAACTGCTGCGCTCCGATGACGCCGACGAGCATCCCGATACCTGGCGCACCGAGGATCTGGCGCTGCCACTGACCTACCGCTTCGAACCGGGCGCCGCCGATGACGGTGTCACGGTGCACATTCCCGTCGAGGTGCTCACCCGCATCGGCGGGGATGGATTCGCCTGGCAGGTACCCGCCCTGCGGGAGGAACTGGTGACGGCACTGATCAAATCCCTGCCGAAGGATCTGCGCCGCAACTTCGTTCCCGCACCGGACACCGCGCGCGCCATCCTCGACGATCTCGATCCGGGGGCCGAGTCGCTGCTCTCGGAGATGGCGCGTGAGCTACGCCGCCGTAGCGGTGTGGTGGTACCGGTGGAGGCCTTCGACCTGAGCAAGGTTCCCGATCATCTGCGGGTTACCTTCGCGGTCGAGACCGCCGACGGAAAGGAAGTGGCCCGCAGCAAGGACCTTGCCGGGCTGCAGGACAGGCTGGCGGCCCCGGTGCAACGCGCGGTGGCGCAGGCTGTCGCCGGCGAGTGGCAGCGCACCGGTCTGCAGGGCTGGCCGGCGGATCTGGCCGAACTGCCGCGCACCGTCGAGCAACTCAGCGGCGGCCATACCGTGCGGGGTTTCCCGGCATTCGTGGACACCGGCACTGCAGTCGACGTGAAGGTGTTCGCCACCCAGGCCGAGCAGACCGCCACCATGCGGCCGGGGTTGCGCCGGCTGCTGCGGCTGACGGCACCGTCGCCGGTCAAGGCCGTGGAACGCGGTCTGGACACCCGAACCAGGCTGACGCTCAACGCCAACCCCGACGGCTCGCTGACCGCGCTGCTGGAAGACTGCGCCGATGCCGCCGTGGATGCGCTGGCCCGGGAACTGGTCTGGACCAGAGGTGAATTCGAGGCGCTCGCCGCACGGATCGGCACGAGTCTGGCGGGTACGACCGCGGAGATCGTCGGGCGGGTCGGGAAGGTGCTGACCGCCGCGCACGACGCGCAGGTGGCCATCCCGGACCGGCCGCCCGCAGCGCAGGCCGATGCCGTCGCCGATATCAGGGCCCAGCTGGACCGGCTGCTGCCCAAGGGTTTCGTCACCGTCACCGGTGCCACCCGGCTGGCCGATCTGACCCGCTACCTGATCGCGATCGGCAGACGCCTGGAGCGGCTACCCCACGGGATCGGCGCCGACCGGGAGCGGATGGACCGGGTGCACGCCGTGGAGGACGCCTATGACGATCTGGTGCGCACCCTGTCCCCGGCCCGTGCTTCGGGTGCCGACGTGGCCGATATCGGTTGGCTGATCGAGGAATTGCGGGTCAGCCTGTGGGCTCAGCAGCTGGGCACCCCGCGTCCGGTCAGCGAGCAGCGCATCCTGAAGGCAATCTCGGCGATCCGTTAGCGGATGGCGTGCTCGATGCTGCCGATACCGTCGAGGGTGAGCATCAGGGTGTCGCCCGGACGCAGCCAGTGGCCGATCTCCATGCCCGAGCCACCGGTCAGCGTCCCGGTGGCGAAAAGCTCACCGGCGCTGAGCTGCTCACTACAGGAGGCGTGCGCCAGCACCTCGCCGAGGCTGTGCTGCATACCGGCGCTGCGTACCGTGCTGACCGTGCTGCCGTTGATGGCGACGGAGCCGGTGATGGCGTCGATGCGCGGTAGCACCTCATCGGCGGTCACCGCGATCTCGGACATGGAACTGGCGAAGTGCTTGGACTTCTGCGGCCCGAACCCGCTGTCCATCTCGGACCGCTGCACATCCCGCGCGCTGAAATCGTTGACCACGACGAAGGCGCCGATAGCGTCCAGTGCCTGCGCCGGGGTCGCGTCGAGCAGGGGAGCCGACAGCACGAACCCCAGTTCCAGTTCGAAGTCCAGCGCGGCCGAGTAATCCGGCGCGGCGATCGGGGTACCCGTCGGCACGAATGTCTGCGCATTTCCCAGGTAGTAGATGGGTTGGCGGTAGAACAGCGGCTTCGGACGCAGCGGTGGGACCGGCCTGCCGAAGATGCGTTCGTAGATGGCCGCGGCGCGGTATGACGCGGGGTGGAAGCGCCGGATGAGTCCGCGCGCGGCATCGATGTTGTGCTGCTCGTAGAGCATGAAATCGCGGAAGGACAGCGGTTGGAAGGGCAGCAGATGGGCACTGTGCTCCAGGTGCCGGTCGGCGAGCTCCGCCTCCCACCCGGCATCGAAGACCCGCCCGCCGAGGGCGGGGGTATCCGGTGCCTGTCGCCAGTCACCCTCTGCAGCAAGATATTCCAGATGCAGTCCGGTTTCGGTTCGGACCCGACGCAACTTCATGGCATGAGTCTACGGAGCCGCCTGAGATTAGCTCAGCTATCGAAAGCGCCACCTCGGGGCTGACCGCCGGATACCGTGACAGCCATGCAGCGTGTTGTCATCGCCGGGCTCGGCGACACCGGAGTGCTGACCGCACTGAAGCTGGCGAAGCGCTTCGAGGTGACCGGTATCTCTGCCAAACCCGGCCTGCTCAGCGGACAGGAGCTCGGGGTGCGGGTGGCCCGCCCGGACGACTGGGCTCGGGACTACTGGACCGGATTCGAGCGGTTCCGCGGACTGGACCGGGTCCGCACGGTGCACGGCACCCTGACCGGGCTGGACCTCGGCGCCCGCACCGTCGCCGTGGATCGTGCCGGCACCGTCGAGCAGGAGCCCTACGACATCCTGGTCATCTCCACCGGTGTGACCAACGGATTCTGGCGCCGGCCGCATCTGCAGTCCGCCGCCGAGATCGCGGCCGACCTGCAGTCGGTGCACCTGCGACTGGCGGGCGCGAGGTCCATCGCGGTGATCGGGGGAGGGGCCGCGGCGGTGAGTGCGGCCGCGAACCTGGCTGAGGCGCTGACCGATGCCGAGATCGGGTTGTACTACCCCGGCGAACACGCACTGCCGCAACATCATCGCAGTGTCTGGCGGCGCATCGAGGGCAAGCTCACCGCGTCCGGTGTCCAACTGCATCCCCGGCACCGGGCCGTCGTCCCCGAGGCGCATGAGGACATCACCGGCGACCCGGTGCAATGGTCCACCGGGCAACCCGAGGTGCGAGCCGATGCGGTGCTGTGGGCGATCGGGCGGGTCAGCCCGAACACCGGATGGCTGCCCGCAGAGCTGCTCGACGACGGCGGATTCGTGCGGGTGACACCGCAACTGCAGGTCCCGGGCCACCCGGAGGTCTTCGCGATCGGCGATGTCGCGGCCACCGATCCGCTGCGCGCCTCGGCCCGCAGCCGGGCCGACGGCCTGCTCGCCCGCAACATCGCCGCCTATGCGTCCGGGAAACCGCTGCGGGACTACAAGCCCCCAAAGGCCCGCTGGGGATCGGTACTCGGCGCCCAGGCCGACGGTCTGCAGGTGTTCGCCCCGTCCGGTCAGGCGATGCGGTTCCCGGCCTGGTCGGTGCGTAATGTCCTGCAGCCGTGGATCGTCAAGCGGGGGATATACCGAGGCGTGCGGTCAAGCTGATCAACTGATTCAGCAGGGTGTCGAGTTCGCCGGCGCGGCGCTCCTGCGGGGTGAATCCGTCCTCGCCGAACTCCTGGAAAAGGGACAGTGAGACCTGGGCTCGGACGTCGAACATCTGAAAGTTCGCCACGATCTGGCGCCACTGCTCCACGGCACGCACACCGCCGTCCGCCCCGTAGGCCACGAACCCGACCGCCTTGCCGGTCCATTCGGGTCC
>JBPPMV010000418.1:0-5697 GCA_051306235.1 Mycobacterium sp.
GCCGGGATCATCCGCATCGACAGCACCGTCACCCAGCCGCGTTCGCCGAGCCGGCGGTCCAGTGATTCCACGCGGGGATGCAGGGTGAGCCGGCTGAGCTGCCAGCCCACCGCCCGCACCAGCACCACGGCCAGCACCGCGCTGAGGGTGCTCGCCGCGACCGCGATGACCACACCGACCAGTGGACCGAAGAGCAGGCCCGCGGCGAGGGTGAATGCGGTGCGGGGGAACGGGAACACCGTCATCACGGTGTGCGCCGCGAAGAAGGCCAACGGGAACCACGGACCGGCGGCCGTGGCCCATTCGCGCAATTGAATTGCGCTCGGCAAAGGAACCAACAGCGCGACTGCGACGAGGATCACAATTGTCGCGGCAATTCCCATCACGCGACGACGGGGCAATTGGGTAGCCGTCGACGTCACTGCGGCCCCGACCGTGCGCAACGTGGTGACGACGGGTTTCACGTCTCCCAACCCTACGGGTCCTGCGGCGGCGCCGCCGCCAACGCTACTGCTCAGTAGCTTTTGCCCGCCGTAGCTGCCGTGATACCGATCATTTAGCCTCAGGTGAAAGAGGCCAGTCAGAGCTGGCTAATCTAACTAAGTCAGACAACGCGATAAGTCAGACAACGCGATACAACCCAGGAGCCGCGAGTGTCCCCGAGCGTCATTGAATCGGATCGCGAGCGCTGGCGCTCCGGTGTGGCCGGCGTGCTGGCGAAAAGCCTGCGCCGCGATGCCGCGGAGCTGCCGGCCGAACCCGAGCGTCTGCTCGATTCGCCGACCTATGAAGGCTTCCCCGTACGGCCGCTCTACACCGCGCTCGACGGTGTGCCGGAGTCACCACTGCCCGGGCAGTGGCCTTTCACCCGCGGCGGCGACGCCGGCCGCGATGTGCTCAGCGGCTGGAAGGTCGCCGAACAGTTCCCGGCGACCGCGGCCGGTGCGGCCGAGACCAACGGCGCCCTGCTGCTGGCGCTCACCGAGGGCACCAGCGCGCTGGTGCTGCGTGTCGGCGGGGACGGATCCGACGGCCGGGTACCCACCGCGGATCTGGACGGCGTGCTCGACGGCGTCTACCTCGATCTCGTCCCGGTGGTGCTGGACGCCGGCGCGGACCTCGTTGCCGCCGCCGACGCGCTGCTGCCGAAGGTGGCAGGCCTCGACGAGGATCAGCGCGCCCGGCTGTCACTGGACCTCGGGGCCGATCCGCTGACCGCCCCGTTGAGCGGACGGACGGCGGCCGGTATCGACGATGTCATCGCGATCGCCACCCGTGCCGCCGGTCAGGCGGGGGTGCGGACCATCACCGTCGACGGTCCCGCACTGCACAACCTGGGTGCCAGCGCGTCGTGGGAGCTGGCCGGGGCCGTCGCCGCCGCGGTCGGCTATCTGCGTCTGCTCACCGCGAGTGGTCTGACGACCTCGGATGCGCTCGGCCAGATCAGCTTCCGGTTCGCCGCCGACGATGACCAGTTCATGACCATCGCCAAACTGCGTGCCGCTCGGCAATTGTGGGCGCGGGTTGCCGAGGTCGCCGGTGACAAGACCGCCGGTGCGGCGGTCCTGCATGCGGTGACATCGGCGCCGATGATGAGCCGGCGCGATCCCTGGGTGAACATGCTGCGCACCACGCTGGCCGCGTTCGGTGCCGGCGTCGGTGGTGCCGACACCGTCCTGGTTCAGCCGTTCGATGCCGCGATCCCCGGCGGATTGCCCGGTACTGCAACGAGTTTCACCCGGCGCATGGCGCGTAACACCCAACTGCTGCTGCTCGAGGAGTCCCACCTCGGGCGGGTGCTCGATCCGTCGGCCGGCTCATGGTTCGTCGAGGGCCTCACTGCGCAACTGGCCGATCAGGCGTGGACGCACTTCCAGGATCTGGAAGCGCGCGGCGGATTCGTCGAGGCCCGGGATCACCTGGCCCAGCAGATCGCGCAGGTGCGGGACAAGCGTGCCGATGACATCGCACACCGTAGGACCGCCCTCACCGGGGTCAACGAGTTCCCGAACCTGGCGGAGAAGCCGTTGCCGCCGACCGATCACGCCGCCGGCATCGCGCGGTACGCGGCCGGTTTCGAGGCACTGCGGGACCGGTCCGATGCGTATCTGGCCGAGCATGGGGAACGTCCGCAGGCGGTGCTGCTGCCGCTGGGCCCGCTGGCCGAGCACAACATCCGCACCACGTTCGCGTCGAACCTGCTGGCCTCCGGCGGGATCGAGGCCGTCAACCCCGGCACCGTCGACGCGACGGGTGTGGCGGCAGCCGTCGGCGCGCATCAGGTGGTGGTGATCTGCGGTACCGACGCGCGCTACGGCACCGAGGCCGAGGGCGTCGTCGAAGCGGCTCGCGCGGCCGGTGCCAGGCACATCTATCTGGCGGGACCGGAGAAGGCGCTGGGGGCTGCCACCTCGCGTCCCGACGACCACCTGACCGCGAAGATCAACGCCGTCGAGGCGTTGGCGACCCTGCTCACCCGTTTGGGGGCCTGATATGACCGCCACGAAACCCGTCATCGGCAGCTTCGCCGATATCCCGCTGCGCGGTGACGATGCCGGCCCGACGCCGACCCCGGAGGCGGTGACCGACCAGGTCGGTGTCGCTGCCGCCGCGCACGGTTACACCCCCGAGCAGCTGGTGTGGGCCACGCCGGAGGGTATCGATGTCAAGCCGGTCTACATCGGCGCCGACCGTGATGACGCCGTCGCGGCGGGCTACCCGCTGGACACCTTCCCGGGGGAGCCGCCGTTCATCCGCGGGCCGTACCCGACGATGTACGTCAACCAGCCGTGGACCATCCGCCAGTACGCCGGCTTCTCCACCGCCGCCGAGTCGAACGCGTTCTACCGGCGCAACCTGGCGGCCGGCCAGAAGGGCCTTTCGGTGGCCTTCGATCTGGCCACCCACCGCGGTTACGACTCCGATCACCCCCGGGTGGCCGGTGACGTCGGGATGGCGGGTGTGGCCATCGACTCCATCCTGGACATGCGCCAACTCTTCGACGGGATCGACCTGGGTGCGGTGTCGGTGTCCATGACGATGAACGGCGCTGTGCTGCCGATCCTCGCCCTCTACGTCGCGGCCGCCGAGGAGCAGGGGGTGCCGCCGGAGAAGCTCGCCGGGACCATCCAGAACGACATCCTCAAAGAGTTCATGGTCCGCAACACCTACATCTATCCGCCGAAGCCGTCGATGCGGATCATCTCCGACATCTTCGGCTACACCAGCGTGAAGATGCCGAAGTACAACAGCATCTCGATCTCCGGTTACCACATCCAGGAGGCCGGCGCGACGGCCGATCTGGAACTGGGCTACACGCTGGCCGACGGTGTCGAGTACATCAAGGCGGGCCTGGAGGCCGGCCTGGACATCGACAAGTTCGCCCCCAGGCTGTCCTTCTTCTGGGGTATCGGGATGAACTTCTTCATGGAGGTCGCCAAACTGCGCGCGGGCCGGCTGCTGTGGAGTGAGCTGGTGGCGCAGTTCGACCCGAAGAGTTCGAAATCCCTTTCGCTGCGCACACATTCGCAGACCTCGGGCTGGTCGCTGACCGCGCAGGACCCGTTCAACAACGTCGCCCGCACCTGTATCGAGGCGATGGCCGCCACCCAGGGGCACACCCAGTCGCTGCACACCAACGCGCTCGACGAGGCGCTGGCGCTGCCGACCGACTTCTCGGCCCGGATCGCCCGCAACACCCAGCTGCTGCTCCAGCAGGAATCCGGCACGACCCGGCCGATCGATCCGTGGGGCGGCTCCTATTACGTCGAGTGGCTGACCCATCAGCTGGCCGACAAGGCGCGTGCCCATATCGCCGAGGTCGCCGAGCACGGTGGCATGGCCCAGGCCATCGGCGAGGGCATCCCCAAGTTGCGCATCGAGGAGGCGGCCGCGCGTACCCAGGCCCGCATCGATTCGGGCGCGCAGCCGGTGATCGGCATCAACAAGTACCAGGTCGCCGAGGACCAGGAGATCGAGGTCTACAAGGTCGAGAACAGCCGGGTGCGGGCCGAACAGCTGGCCAAGCTGGAACGGTTGCGCGCCGACCGTGACGAGGGCGCGACCCAGGCCGCGTTGGCCGAGCTCACTCGCGCCGCGGCGGCCACCGGCGTGGCAGGCGCCGACGGGCTGGACAACAATCTGATGGCGCTGGCCATCAAGGCCGCCCGGGTGTACGCGACCGTCGGCGAGATCTCCGACGCGCTGGAGAAGGTCTACGGCCGGCACCAGGCCGAGATCCGCACCATCGCCGGGGTGTACCGCGATGAGGTCGGGAAGGCTGGAAACGTGAGTACCGCAACGGAACTGGTGGAGAAGTTCGCCGACGCCGACGGCCGTCGTCCCCGCATCCTGGTCGCGAAGATGGGCCAGGACGGCCATGACCGCGGCCAGAAGGTGATCGCCACCGCGTTCGCCGATATCGGCTTCGATGTGGACGTCGGCTCGCTGTTCTCCACGCCCGACGAGGTGGCCCGCCAGGCCGCCGACAACGACGTGCACGTCGTCGGGGTGTCCTCGCTGGCTGCCGGTCACCTCACCCTGGTGCCCGCGCTGCGGGACGCGCTGGCCGAGGCGGGGCGTCCGGACATCATGGTGGTCGTCGGCGGTGTCATCCCGCCCGGTGACTTCGATGAGCTCTACGAGGCCGGTGCGACGGCGATCTTCCCGCCGGGCACCGTGATCGCCGATGCCGCCATCGGCCTGCTGCAGAAGCTCGCCGAACGACTCGGCTACACCCTGAACTAGATGACCCAGACCGTCAGTGAACTCGCCGCGGCCCTGCGCGGCGGCGACCGCTCGGCGCTGGCGCGGGCGATCACGCTCGTCGAGTCGACGCGTACCGACCACCGGCAGAAGGCCCAGGAGCTGCTGCTCGAGCTCATGCCGGAGGCGGGCAGCGCGCTCCACATCGGCATCACCGGTGTACCCGGTGTCGGCAAGTCCACCACCATCGAGGCGCTGGGCATGCACCTCATCGAGGCCGGGCACCGGGTGGCCGTGCTGGCCGTCGATCCGTCGTCGACGCGCACCGGTGGGTCGATCCTCGGGGACAAGACCCGGATGGCGAAGCTTGCCGTGCACCCGGACGCTTATATCCGTCCGTCACCGACCTCGGGCACCCTCGGCGGTGTCGCTCGCGCAACGCGAGAGACGATCGTGCTGCTGGAGGCGGCAGGATTCGACATCATCCTCGTCGAGACGGTCGGTGTCGGGCAGTCCGAGGTGACGGTGTCGGACATGGTGGACACCTTCGTGTTCCTGACCCTGGCCCGTACCGGTGACCAGTTGCAGGGCATCAAGAAGGGCGTCCTGGAACTGGCCGATGTGGTGGTCGTCAACAAGGCCGATGGTGAGCACGCCGTGGAGGCCACGGCCGCTGCCCGTGAGCTCACCGGCGCGCTCCGTCTCATCTACCCGCGCGAAACACTCTGGCGGCCACCGGTTCTGACTCTCAGTGCGTTGACCGGCGCCGGCCTGGTCGAGCTGTGGCAGACCGTCGAGAAACATCGGAAGGTGCTGACCGACGCGGGGGAGTTCGACACCCGCCGGCGCGCACAACAGGTGAACTGGACATGGGCGATGGTCCGCGACACGGTGCTCGATCGGGTGATCGGCAATCCCGAGGTCAAACGGATCCGCGCCGGGGTGGAACGACAGGTGCGCGACGGCAAACTGACCCCGGCGCTCGCGGCCCAG
>JBPPMV010000419.1:0-3177 GCA_051306235.1 Mycobacterium sp.
AGGGCGCCCAGGCCGTACTGGAGCAGATGGGTGGCGTCAGCGGGCTGATCTACTCGTCGCTGCCGGTGCTGGTCTTCGTCCCGGTGTCCACCAACTTCGGTTTGATGCCCGCCATCTACGCCGCGCTCGCAGTGGCGGCGCTGGTCCTCGTGTGGCGGCTGATCCGCCGGGAATCGCTGCAGCCTGCCGTGTCCGGCTTCATGGGGGTCGGCATCAGCGCGCTGATCGCCTACCTGGTCGGGGAGTCCAAAGGCTATTTCCTGCTGGGCATCTGGTCCTCGCTGATCTGGGCATCGGTGTTCGCGCTCTCGGTGCTGATCCGCAGACCGGTGGTCGGCTATATCTGGGGCTGGGTCAACAACCACGACCGCGATTGGCGGAAGGTGCGCCGGGCCGTGGTGGCCTTCGATATCGCGACGCTGACCTGGGTGGCGGTCTTCGCGTCCCGCTTCGTGGTGCAGCACCACCTGTATGACGCCGACGAGACCGGTCTGCTCGGGGTCGCCCGGATCGCCATGGGCTGGCCGTTGACCGGCGTGGCCGCCGTCATCACCTACTTCGCCATCAAAGCCGCGCAGCGGGCACTACACGCGCACGAGCCCGCTCAGCGCGCCTGAGGGTGCAGCAGCAGTTCGCGTAGCTCGTCCTCGGCATCGGACGTCGCCACGAAAACCAACTCGTCTCCGCCCTCCAAGGGCTCGTCGCCCTCGGGGACGATCACCCGGGGCCCGCGCAGGATGGTCACCAGAGATGCGTCACGGGGCAGATTGAGACGTTTGACGGCCTTGCCGCCCCACGGGGTGTCATCGGGCAGCGTGATCTCGACCAGGTTGGCCTGACCTTTACGGAAGCTCAGCAGCCGCACCAGGTCGCCCACCGCGACGGCCTCCTCGACGAGCGAGGCCAGCATGCGCGGCGTGGACACCGCGACGTCGACGCCCCAGTTCTCGTCGAACAGCCACTCGTTGCGCGGATCGTTGACCCGCGCCACCACCCGCGGCACCGCGAACTCGGTCTTGGCGAGCAGGCTCAGCACCACATTGGCCTTGTCATCGCCGGTCGCGGCGATGACCACGTCGAACTCCTGCAGGCCCACCGCCTCCAGCAGACTCAGCTCGCAGGCATCGCCGAGGCGCCAGTGCGCGGCCGGGATGGCGTCGGCGTCGATGTGTTCGGGGTCGCGCTCCAGCAGCGTGACATCGTGGCTTGTGACGAGTTCACGGGCGATGGAACGGCCCACTGCGCCGGCTCCGGCGATGGCGACTTTCATCAGCGGTCGTTGTCCTCGCTGGGCGGCAGGGCAGATATCGCCAAGGCCTCGGCGATATGCCCCGAGATGGCGGCGATGTACACGTGGTCACCGGCCTGGATGACGGTCTTGGCGTCGGGCAGCAGGCCGGTGCCCAGTCGCAACATGAAGGCCACCCGGCCGCCGGTGGCGGCTTCGAGTTCGGTCACCGCGTGGCCGGCCCATTCCTCGTGCAGCGGTAACTCGGCAACCCCGACGTTGCCCGACGGATCGCGCCACTTGGTGGTCTCCGATTCCCGGGTGAGCACATTGAGCAGGCGGTCGGTGGTCCACGGCACGGTGGCGACCGTCGGGATGCCCAGGCGTTCGTAGACCGCGGCACGTTTGGCGTCGTAGATACGCGCGACGACGCGTTCGACGCCGAACGTCTCGCGTGCCACCCGGGCGGAGATGATGTTCGAGTTGTCGCCGGAGGACACCGCGGCGAAGGCGCCCGCATCCTCAATTCCTGCGCGCAGCAGCACATCCCGGTCGAATCCCATGCCGAGCACCCGCTCCCCGGGGAACTCGGGGGACAGCCGGTTGAACGCGGTGGCGTCCCGATCGATGACCGCCACCTCATGCCCGATCCGGGCGAGCCCGTCCGCCAGCGACGCGCCGACCCGGCCGCATCCCATCACCACTACCCGCACCCTCGGTCCTCTCTGGCCTTTCCAGGAATACCGTGACATCGAACACGCCATTGCACCAGCGCACCCGGAACGCTACAGCCAATCGCGGGTGCGCTTACTCTTGGCTCTCGTGTCCAAGCTATCGACCGCCACGCGCAGGCTGGTGCTGGGGAGACCGTTCCGCAGCGACAAGCTGGGGCACACGCTGCTGCCGAAACGGATCGCGCTGCCGGTGTTCGCATCCGACGCGTTGTCATCCACCGCGTATGCACCCGAGGAGATCTTCCTGGTGCTGTCGGTGGCCGGGTTGTCGGCGTATTCGTTTGCGCCGTGGGTCGGCCTGGCGGTGGCCGCGGTGATGTTGATCGTGATCGCCAGTTACCGGCAGAACGTGCATGCCTACCCGTCCGGCGGTGGTGACTACGAGGTGGTCACCACCAATCTCGGCCCCACTCCCGGGCTCACGGTGGCCAGCGCACTGCTGGTGGACTACGTGCTCACGGTGGCTGTTTCCATGTCGTCGGCCATGGCGAACATCGGTTCCGCGGTGCCGTTCATCAATCAGCACAAGGTGCTCTTTGCGGTGGCGGCGATCCTGATACTGGCATCGCTGAACCTGCGCGGTATTCGGGAATCTGGCACCGCCTTCGCCATCCCCACCTACGCCTTCATGGTCGGCATGATCACCATGCTGGGCTGGGGCTTCTTCCAGATCTTCGTGCTCGACCACGAACTGAAGGCCGAATCCGCGAATTTCGAGGTGCGTTCCGAGCACGGTGAAATCCTCGGCTTCGCCTTGGTGTTCCTGGTGGCACGGGCATTCTCGTCGGGCTCTGCTGCCCTGACTGGCGTGGAAGCCATCAGCAACGGGGTGCCCGCTTTCAAGAAGCCGAAGTCGCGCAACGCCGCCACGACGCTGTTGTTGCTGGGCGGGATCGCGACGACCCTGTTCATGGGGATCATCCGGTTGGCCAAGGAAACCGGCGTGAAGATGGCCGAACGGCCAGATGAGCAGCTGATCGGCGCCCCGGAGGGCTCTCACCAGAAGACGCTCATCGCCCAGTTGGCCGACGCTGTCTTCCATGACGGCCCGGTCGGGTTGTTCCTCATCGCTCTGGTCACAGCGCTGATCTTGGTGCTGGCGGCCAACACCGCGTTCAACGGCTTCCCGGTGCTGGGATCGATTCTGGCGCAGGACCGCTATCTGCCGCGCCAGTTGCACACCCGCGGCGACCGGTTGGCGTTCTCCAACGGCAT
>JBPPMV010000420.1:0-4121 GCA_051306235.1 Mycobacterium sp.
GATCTCGGCATCCTGCTTCGCCGTCAGCCCGAGTGCGCGCCGGGCGGCGGGAACGTCGCCGGCCAGCGCGATGGTCTCCGCGACCAGATCGGCGCGCAGGCCGGTCAGCTCGGGAAAGCTGAGTCGGTCCAAGCGCAACGGTGGACCGTCGCCCCCGGACTGCTTCGTCTCCGACGGCGGCAGCAGCACAATCACGCTGAGAGGCTATCGCCAGGCTTCTCGCACACAGAGTGCACCCTCCGCGCAAGCGCGTGGTTTTCGGGAGCAGGGAATGCGGCGGGATTAGCTACATTTCGCGATTTTGCGGCAGGCGCATGATCCGTTTACGGCAAATCGGGACCATTCGCGACAGATCTTGATCCGCTGTTCCCGCCGGTGTGAATGGGACCTGCGACCGGCATTGACAAGGCGTCCGAGGTATCCCACTATCGGCGTGCTCACACCGGAATGGATCGGCGTAACGGCCGGTCGGGACTTATCCGATGTACTCGCTGGAAGATCGCAGCAGGATTGCAGAATGAAGCGGAGGATCCGGTAGTGGGGTCGATGCGGAGAAAGTCTGCGATCATGGACGATGAACGATGCGCGGTTACTCGGCGCGGTGTATTAGCTGACGCAGTTTTTTTGTCGGCGAGCGATATCGACACCGCAAATTCCGTGTGTGCGTTCGGATCGGACGACGGCCGTCAGCCGCGGTCGCCGAAGATGACAGGGGAGCTCTGATGACAGCTCAGGAAATCGTCGGCGCCGAGTCCGGCGACCAGAATCACGACGAGTCCGGTGACCATGACGGTGGCATCGCGATCGACGTGCGGGTACGGGTGCACCCCGGCACCGATGACGAGGCGCTCGGTCTTGTGGTCGACGACTTCGGCGACAGTGCAGGATATTCGGTGGATATCGGTGACAACCACATCGCGGATCCGGCGCGTCGCTGGGCCGTTCTGCTCGACTCGGGCTCGTTGACCTTCGTCAACAGTGATGTGCTGACGCCAGAATGACCGGCTCAGTCGGTTCTGCCGGGTAACCGGTCCAAGAGTTCGTCGAGGAAACCGCCCGCTTCGCGGCTCGCCCGCGCAGGGTCTCCGGCGGCGATCGCCCCGATCAGTCCACGGTGCTTGGCGAGTTCGGCCACCGGGAGGTCGTCGGTGGTGGTGACGACGCTGGCGGACACCACCTCGGTGAGCCCGCGGTAGAGCTCGGTCAAGACCGGGTTGTGGGAACTTCGCACGATGGCGAAATGCAGATCGGCGTCCGCGCGGGCGAATTCGTCGGCCGCACCTTCGCTTCGACGGGCCTCGCTACGGTCCAACAGCTGCCAGAGTTCGGCCAGATCGTCATCGGTCCGCGCTGATGCGGCCAGTCGCGCGCCCTCGACCTCCAGGCAGCGGCGCACTTCCAGGACGTCGCGAAACTCGGTGCCGCACAGCCGTTGCAGCGCCCCGGATACCTCACTGGTGGCCCTGACATAGGTACCGTCACCCTGTCGGACTTCCAGGATCCCGCTGTGGGCGAGTGCCCGAACCGCTTCCCGCACGGTGTTGCGCCCGACGCCCAGGGTCTCGGCCAGTGCGGGTTCGGTCGGAATCCTGGTGTCGACCGGCCATTCGCCGGCGCTCACCGAGCTCCGCAGCTGATCGATGACCTGGTCGACCAGGCCGGTGCGGCGGGTGGTGGCCAGCGGCATCTCAACCCCTTTCATCCAATCATCGGATGTATGGCAGGCTAGTGCAGGTGAATCGAAGTCGCCACCCGAGTGCGCTCAGCGGAGCGGCGCACGACCTCGACCCTCAACTCGACGACCCTCAACTCGACGACCCTCAACTCGAAGGCGCCCAACCCGAAGATTCAGTCGAGTTACGTCCTGCCGAGATCGCGGCCGGTGGCGCGCTGCTGGTGGCCGCGGTCGTGCTGACCGCGTTGAATCTGCGTCCCGCGATCACCAGTGTCGGACCGCTGCTGGGCGATATGCGCGACGATCTGGGCACCTCGGCGCTGTGGGCCGGACTGCTGACGACGCTGCCGGGGTTGTGTTTCGCCGCGGCCGGGCTGACGGCGCCCTGGCTGGCGCGGCGTTTCGGGCTCGGGTCGGCTATCGCTGCGGCGCTGGTGACACTGACGGCCGGTCTTCTGCTGCGCGTCATCGACGGTCCACACATCGTCATCGGCGGAACGTTGGTCGCCACCGCCGGGATCGCCTTGATCAACGTCCTCATCCCGGTGGTCATCAAGGGCTCGTTCCCCACCCGGATCGGGTTGATGACGGGCATCTACACCGCCGCCCTGCAGGGTGGCGGTGCGGCCGGGTCGGCCGTCACCCCCGTGGTCGACGAGACGCTCGGCGGCTGGCGATTCGGCCTGGGAGCGTGGGCGGGTCTGGCTGCCGCGGCACTGGTCCTCTGGTTGGTTGCGATGCGCCAGGCCCGCGGGAAAGACGCCAAGGCGCGGGATTCGGACGTGACCCGGCCGGAATCGCGGGCCCAGGCCGGCCCGCCCGAGCGCCGCTCCATGCTGCGCAGCCGACTGGCATGGATCATCACCGGCTTCTTCGGCTGCCAGTCCCTGCTCGCCTACGTGGTGATGGGTTGGCTGCCGCAGGTGTTCATCGACAACGGTATGAGCAAGGGTGATGCGGGCCTGCTGCTCGGCCTCAACGCCGTCATCGCGGTACCGATCAGCATCGTGGTGGCCCCGATGGCCGCGCGCCGGCCCAGCCAGAGTGGCTGGATCGTCGGCCTGGGCCTGCTCGGGATCACCGGCGTGACCGGTCTGATGATCGCCCCCGCGGCGGCGCCGCTGCTGTGGACCGTGCTGCTCGGACTGGGGATGAGCGTCTTCTCGCTGGCGCTGGCCGTGATCGCCCTGCGCGCCCGGACCGCCGAGGACACCGCACAGCTGTCCGGCATGGTGCAGGGACTCGGGTATCTGCTGGCCGGACTCGGCCCGTTCCTGTTCGGCCTGCTCCATGAGATCAGCGGTGGGTGGACCGTGCCCTGGGCGATGCTGCTCGGCGTCTACGTCGTGCAGATCATCCTGGGAGCCCTCGCGGGCCGACCCAGGTTCGTCTGAGCTACAGCGGGATCGTCACCGGAGCCGGCGGGACGCCCTCCGGTGCGGGCGGCGGGGGCGCCATCGGATCCAGCGGGGGCGGCGGCACATCGAGCGGAACCGGTGCCGGCGCGCCGATCGGTGGCGGCGGCAGTTGCCCCGGCGGCGGCGGGATCATGCCCTCGGGCGGGACAGGCGGCGTGGCGGGTTCCAACGGCAGATACATGTGGTTGGTGAACTGCGGCTGGTAGGCGCCGCCGCCGCCGATCTTGACGCCACCACCCTCGCCGGAGGACACCGGCGTGCCATCGGGCAGCGTCACGGCCGTGTGGCCGCCGTTCCAGCCGATCACCAGGGCGCCGGGCTGGGTTCCGTACCGGAAGCCGCGGGCCAGCAGTGCGCTCTCCTGGTTGCCGGTGTTGAAACGGTCACCGAACACCGGTCGATTGGTCGCGGCGTTGCTGACCCATGATGCCAGGCCCGAGCAATCGGTTCCGGCGGGGGAGTCCCCGCCGGAGATGTATGGCGTTCCTGACACCTGGCTCACAAGCGCCAGAAGTGAAGCTACAGCAAACATGACGACGGACGCTAACAGAGCACTTTGCAAGGGGGCAAAATTCTGTGACCCCCTTCACATTTCGGCAAACGCCCAGTGCAACTCACAAAACGAGGCGTGAACAGCCTTGTCTGGGGACACAATTCAGCCGCGCAAATGCACTGATCTTGAGTTCTCGCAAAGTCGTTGCGGCCCGGCCACGCCCAGCGCGCGGATGCGAAATATGTTGGTGTGGCGAACCGTTCGGTGCGGACCCAAAAGCCAAGCCACGCAGTGCATCCGCGCAGAGCGGTCCAGAAGTGCGATATGGCCGCTCCCGAACCCTCGGGAACAGCCATATCGTGTGGTGCGGCGCAGTATCTACCAGACCCAGACCGACATGTCGTCGGGTGGGTAGTTCTGGCAGACCGCGGTGGATGCGGCGACGACGCCTTTGTTGTTGAAGAAGATCTTGGCCCAGTTGGGCCAGTTCCAGGCGAGTTGTTCGTAGAAGGCGTTGGTGGCGGTGTCCTCGGAG
>JBPPMV010000421.1:0-4552 GCA_051306235.1 Mycobacterium sp.
GCCAACGCCGAACGCATCCGCCACGGCTGGTACTGGACGGGTGACCTCGGTTACGTCGACCAGGCGGGGTTCATCTACTTCGCCGGGCGCCGCGGCGACTGGATCCGGGTCGACGGAGAGAACATCTCCGCCCTGACCATCGAACACGTGTTGCGCCGCCACCCGCGGGTGATCGCCGCCGGCGTCTTCGCGGTGCCCGACCCGCGGTCCGGGGACCAGGTGATGGCGGCCATCGAGGTGGCCCGCCCCGGGGAGTTCGATATCGACGAGTTCGCCGCCTTCGTGCGGCGCCAGGACGACCTGGGTGCCAAAGGGGCACCGCGGCTGCTGCGGATCTCGGGCAATCTCCCGGTCACCGGCTCCAGCAAGGTACTCAAACGCGAACTACAGCAACAGCGTTGGCACACCAAGGAACTCGTGTGCCGGTGGGTGGGCCGCACCGGCCCCGAGTATCGCGTGATGACCGATGCTGACCGGGTCGCACTGGATGACGAGTTCACCACCTACGGAAGGCAACGTCATGTCTGATGTGACCGGGCGCCGCGACTGGGACGAAACCGTGGACGTACTCGTCGCCGGATCGGGGGCGGGTGGCGCGACCGGTGCCTACACCGCTGCACGCGAAGGGCTTTCGGTGCTCCTGGTGGAGGCCTCCGACAAGTTCGGCGGCACCACTGCGTACTCCGGTGGCGGCGGGATGTGGTTCCCCTGCAATCCGGTCCTGCAGCGCGCCGGTATCGATGACACCCTCGACGATGCGTACGAGTACTACCACGCCGTGGTCGGCGACCGGACCCCGGCGGCGCTGCAGGAGACCTACGTCCGCAACGGCGCACCGTTGATCGAGTACCTGGAAGCCGATGAGCTGCTGAAGTTCTCGCTGTTACCGTGGCCGGACTACTACGGCAAGGCGCCCAAGGCCCGCGCCGACGGGATGCGACATATCGCGGCCAAACCTCTCAAGATCGCCGCGGCACCGGATCTGCGGGAATCCGTCCGCGGGCCACTGGACGCCGACCGGCTCGGCCATCCGCAACCCGAGGACTACTTCGTCGGCGGGCGGGCGCTGATCGCCCGGTTGCTCACCGCGACCGCCCGGCACCCGAACACCTCGTCGCGACTGAACACCGCGCTGGTCGAATTGGTGGTCGAGGACGGGCGGGTCACCGGCGCGATCGTGCAGACCGACGGGCAGCGCCGCGCGATCCGCGCGCGCCGGGGTGTGCTGCTGGCGGCCGGCGGATTCGAGCACAACGACGAGATGCGGGGCCGCTATGGCGTGCCGGGTGACTCGCGGGACACCATGGGGCCGTGGGGAAATCGCGGTCTGGCCCACCTTGCGGGGATCGCCGCCGGTGCCGATACCGATCTGATGGACCAGGCCTGGTGGTCGCCGGGACTGACCCATCCCGACGGCAGCTCGGCGTTCGCGCTGTGGTTCACCGGCGGGATCTTCGTCGACGACCGCGGCGAGCGGTTCGTCAACGAGTCCTCGGCCTATGACCGGCTGGGCCGCGGCGTGCTCGACGCGATGGCGACCGGAGCGGTGACGCTGCCGTACTGGATGATCTACGACGACCGCGAGGGCGTCGTCCCGCCGGTCAAGGCCACCAATGTCTCGCTGGTCGACACCGAGAGCTATCTCGGCGCAGGACTGTGGCGCACCGCGGACACGCTGGAAGGCCTCGCCGCCGATATCGGGGTGCCGCCGGCGGCCCTGGTGCAGACGGTGGCCCGGTTCAACGATTTCGTGCGCAACGGCGTGGACGAGGATTTCGGCCGCGGTGACGAACCGTATGACCGGGCCTTCTCCGGTGGGCAGTCCCCGCTGGTCGCCATCGAGCACGGTCCCTTTCATGCGGCCGCGTTCGGGATATCCGATTTGGGCACCAAGGGTGGGCTGCGCACCGATACCGCTGCGCGGGTGCTGGATTCCGCGGACCGGGTGATCGGCGGCCTCTACGCCGCGGGCAACACCATGGCGGCCCCGAGCGGCACCGCGTATCCCGGCGGCGGAAATCCTATCGGGACGAGCATGCTGTTCAGCCACCTCGCCGTCCGCGACATGCTAGGCAGGACCCATGACTGAGTCCGTTGGCGAGATGTCCGTGAGCGAGATCCGGGAGATCGACGCCGGCAGATCGATGACGCGGTTCGCCCGCGGCTGGCATTGCCTGGGCCTGGCGGATACGTTCCGGGACGGGCAGCCGCACGGTATCGAGGCGTTCGGCACCAAACTCGTCGTCTACAGCGATTCCGCAGGCGATGTGCACGTCCTCGACGGGTACTGCAGGCATATGGGCGGTGACCTGTCCCGGGGTACCGTCAAGGACGACAGCCTGGCCTGCCCGTTCCACGACTGGCGGTGGGGCAGCGACGGCAAATGCACACTGGTGCCCTACGCCAAGCGCACCCCACGGCTGGCCCGCACCCGCACCTGGCCCACCCATGAGGTGAACGGGCAGCTGCTGGTCTGGCACGACCCGGAGCGCTCCAGCCCGCCGCCGGAACTGGCGCCCCCTTCCATCGAGGGCTACGCCGAGGGCCTGTGGTCACCGTGGCAATGGAATTCGATCCTCATCGAGGGTTCGCACTGCCGCGAGATCGTCGACAACAACGTCGACATGGCGCACTTCTTCTATATCCACCACGCCTACCCGACATTCTTCAAGAACGTCATCGAGGGGCACACCGCGAGCCAGTTCATGGAGTCCAAACCGCGGCCCGACTACGTCGCCGATCCCGAGAAGCTCTGGGATGGAACACATCTGCGGTCCGAGGCGACCTACTTCGGGCCCGCCTACATGATCAACTGGTTGCACAACGATCTCGCGCCCGGATTCACCGTCGAGGTGGCGCTGATCAACTGCCACTACCCGGTCTCGCACAACTCGTTCGTGTTGCAGTACGGCGTCGCGGTGCAGCAGATGCCCGGTCTGCCCGCCGACAAGGCCGCCAAGCTGGCCGGCGCGATGAGCCGCTCCTTCGGTGAGGGCTTCCTCGAAGACGTCGAGATCTGGAAACACAAGACCCGCATCGACAATCCGTTGCTCACCGAGGAGGACGGTGGGGTGTACCAGCACCGTCGCTGGTATGAGCAGTTCTACGTCGACGCCGCCGATGTCACCGCCGAGATGACCGACCGGTTCGAACTGGAGGTCGACACCACCCACGCCGGCGGTATCTGGGAGCAGGAGGTCAGCGAGAACATGGCCAGGCCCCCGGCGGCCGACAGTGTGGCGGCCCACTGAGGAGGGTCGCTGCGCCGGGACAGTGAATGACGCGTGACAGTTCGCGCGTGACAGGTCGGCATGGTGGACTGGGTCGGCTAACGTCACGGGAGCAAACCCCGACGTCGATCGAAAGGGCCGGACAGGTTGAGGCCGCAACACAGGTACGACGGTGTGGACGGCCCGCGAGTGGCGATCGCCCACGATTACCTCACGCAACGCGGCGGCGCCGAGAAGGTCGTGCTGTCGATGAGCAAGGCCTTCCCGAACGCCCCCATCTACACGTTGCTGTACGACCCGGACGGCACCTATCCGGAGTTCGCCGACCGGGACGTGCGGGTGTCACCGCTCAATCGTGTCGCGTTGTTCCGTAAGCACCATCGGGCCGCGCTGCCGGTGCTGCCGCTGGCGGCCGGGGCGATGTTCGTCGATGCCGACGTCGTGGTCACCAGCAGCAGCGGCTGGGCGCACGGCTTCCGCACCGACGGTCACAAACTCGTGCACTGCCACACCCCGGCGCACTGGCTCTACGCGCTGGACCACTACCTCAAACCCGACGGGGACCGGCTCAAGCGGGCCGCGCTCAAAGTCGGCTCGCCGCTGCTGAAGTCATGGGACCGACGCGCGGCGATGTCGGTCGACCGGTACCTGGCGGTCTCGACGGCCATCAAACACCGCATCAAGGACGCCTACGGTATCGACGCCGGTGTGCTGCCCTCCCCGATCGCGATGAGGCCGCACGCCGAGGCCGAACCGGTACCCGAACTGCAGCAGTGGTCGGCCGAAGCACCCTTCTACCTGTGTGTGTCCCGGTTGATGGCCTACAAGAACGTCGACGCCGTGGTGGGTGCCTTCGCCGACACCGATCGCCGCCTGGTGGTGGTCGGCCACGGCCCGGAGGCCGCGCGCATCGAGCGGATGAAGACCCCCAACGTGATGATGCTCTCCGCGCTCACCGACGGGCAGATGGCCTGGCTGTACCAGTCGTGCCGGGCGCTGATCGCGGCCAGCTACGAGGATTTCGGGTTGACCCCCATCGAGGCGGCGGTCTCCGGCCGCCCGGCCGTGGTGCTGCGCTGGGGCGGCTTCCTGGACACCGTCATCGAGGGCACCACCGGGATGTTCTTCGACCGCCCGGCCGCCGACTCCATCGCCGACGCCCTGGACCGCTTCGAGGCCTGCGAGTTCGACCCCGACAAACTGCGCGCCCACGCCGAACGGTTCACCGAGCAGCGGTACGCGGAATCCCTGTATGCGGCCGTGAACGAACTCATCGATCCGCACCCGGCCGAGTAACGGCCAAACCGAGCGGCGCGAGGCTG
>JBPPMV010000422.1:0-38021 GCA_051306235.1 Mycobacterium sp.
ACACCCTTCTTCTCCGCGGCGGCGACGTAGAACGCCAGCAGGATCGCGGCGGTGCCGTTGATGGTGAAGCTGGTGCTGATCTTGTCCAGCGGGATGCTGTCGAACAGGATCTCGGCGTCGGCCAGGGTGTCGACCGCGACACCGACGCGGCCGACCTCCTCGCCGTACTCCGGGTCATCGGAGTCGTACCCGCACTGGGTCGGCAGGTCCAAAGCCACCGACAGGCCGGTGCCGCCCTGACCGAGCAGGTACCGGTAGCGCTCGTTGGACTCTTCGGCGGTGCCGAAGCCCGAGTACTGCCGGAATGTCCAGGTCTTACCGCGGTAACCGGAGGCGAAGTTTCCGCGCGTGAAGGGGTACTCGCCGGGCGCGGGCGGATCCCCCGCGCGGTCGGTGGGACCGTACACGGGAGCCAGCGGGATGCCGGAGGGTGTAAAGACGTCGTCGCTCATCACTGGATAACGTACTTGCTCAAAATGAGAATGCCAATACCGCTGGCTGAAAACATGCACTCTGAAGGCCTGCAGAGCGGTCGAGACGACACAACGTGCGCGCGCCGACAACCCCCCAGCGCGATGTCGTGCCTGGCCATGCGCGATTATGACACTTGCTGAAAATGAGAATGCCAATACCATCAGGGGAAGCAAGACCCCTTCCGTACGAGGAGTCATTATGTCCAGCGCGCAACGTCCGCTCGCCGATCGAACCCTGGTGGTCTCCGGTGGCAGCCGCGGTATCGGCCTGGCCATCGCGCTCGGCGCCGCACAACAGGGCGCCAACGTGGTGCTGCTGGCCAAGACCGCCGAGCCCCACCCGAAGCTGCCGGGGACCGTGCACACCGCCGTCGCCGATGTCGAAGCCGTCGGCGCCAAGGCCGTGGCCGTCGTCGGTGACGTCCGCAAGGAAGAAGATGTGCAGCGGGCCATCGACACCGCGGTGCAGACCTTCGGCGGCGTCGACATCGTCATCAACAACGCCAGCGCCATCGCCACCGAGTCCACCGAACAACTTGCGGCCAAGAAGTTCGACCTGATGATGGACATCAACGTGCGCGGCACGTTCCTACTCACCAAGGCCGCACTGCCGCATCTGCGGCAGTCCCCGAACGCGCATGTCATCACGCTGGCGCCGCCGCTGAACCTGAATCCCTACTGGCTGGGCGCGCACCCGGTCTACACGGTGTCCAAATACGGCATGACGCTGCTGTCGCTGGGCTGGGCCGTCGAATACGCCGACGCGGGCATCGGCTTCAGCTGCCTGTGGCCGCAGACCTATATCGCGACATCGGCGGTGACGAACCTGGCCGACGGCGACAACCTGGCGTCGGCGTCCCGAAGTCCGCAGATCATGGCCGACGCCGCGGTGCGGATCCTGACAGGTCCGGCCAAGGAGTCCAACGGCCAGACCTACATCGACGCCGATGTGCTCACCGACGCCGGCGTCACCGACCTTTCCGGCTATGGCGGTGGCGACGACCCCATTTGGGATATCTTCGTGGACAAGAAAATGAACGACAAATCATGAGTATCTCGCTGCTGTTGGAGATGGCGTCCTCGACCGATCCCGACCGGACGGCGATCGTGTCGGGCGATCTGCGCCTGACCACCGGTGAATTGAGCGAGCTCGCCGACGGCGGTGCCGGCGTGGTGGCCGCCTCGGGCGCCCAGCACGTCGCCTATGTCGGAGCCGGCGGCGCCCTGCTTCCGCTGCTGCTGTTCGCCTCCGCGCGCGCCGGAGTGCCCATGACACCGCTGAACTACCGGTTGAGTGCCGACGGGCTGCGGGCCCTGATCGCGCGGCTGCCGGAACCGCTGGTCGTAGTGGACGACGACTACCGCGACGCCGTCGGTGACGGTTTCCAGACGATCGGATCCGCGGAGTTCCTGGCCGCGGCCCGCACCGCCGAACCCGCGGCCGAGTTCCCCGATCCCGACTCGGTGGGCGTGGTGCTGTTCACCTCTGGCACCACATCGGCGCCGAAAGCCGTTGAGCTCACTCACAACAACCTCACCAGCTATATCACCGGCACCGTCGAGTTCGCCTCCGCCGAGCCCGGTGACGCCGCGTTGATCTGCGTACCGCCCTACCACATCGCCGGCGTCTCGGCGGCGCTGTCGAATCTGTATGCGGGCCGAAAGATGGTCTATCTCACCCAGTTCGACGCCCGCGAGTGGGTGCGGCTGGTGGAAACCGAGGGAGTCACCTCAGCCACGGTCGTGCCGACCATGCTGGACCGCATCGTCACCGTGCTGGACGCCGAGAACACCGCCCTGCCCACCCTGCGCACCCTGGCCTACGGCGGCTCCAAGGTGGCACTGCCACTGGTGCGCAAGGCTCTTGAGCTGCTGCCCGCCGTCGGCTTCGTCAATGCCTACGGCCTCACCGAGACCAGCTCGACGATCGCGGTGCTGACCCCCGATGATCACCGGGTGGCCCTGGGCTCCGATGACGATGCGGTGGCCAAGCGGCTCGGTTCGGTCGGCCAGCCGGTCCCGAGCATCGAGGTGCAGATCCGCGCCGAGGACGGAACCGTCCTGGGCGCAGGCGAAACCGGTGAACTGTACGTCCGCGGCGAGCAGGTGTCGGGCCGCTACACCGGTATCGGCTCGGTACTCGATGCCGAGGGCTGGTTCCCCACCAAGGATGTCGCAACCCTCGACGAGGACGGCTACCTCTACATCGGCGGACGTTCCGATGACACCATCATCCGCGGCGGCGAGAACATCGCACCCGCCGAGATCGAGGACGTACTCGTCGAACATCCGCATGTCCACGACTGCGCGGTCGTCGGCCCCGAGGATCCCGAATGGGGCCAGATCATCGTCGCCGTCGTGGTCCCGGCCCCCGGCGCCAACCCGCAGGCCGACGAACTCCGCGAGTTCGTCCGTGCCCAGTTGCGCGGATCACGGACCCCGGACCGGGTCGTCTTCCGCGATGAGTTGCCCACCAACGCGACCGGCAAGGTGCTGCGCCGTGAACTCGTCAGCGAACTGAACGCAAAGGAGCCCGCATGATCAAGAACGGCAGCCGCCTGCAGAGCCAGGTCTGCGACACCCAGGTCATCGTGGTGCGCGCCTCCGAGGGTCTCGACGACCTGCGTGCCGGTGGCGCACCGCTGATCCCGGTCGGCGAGGCTATCGCCGAGGGTCTGACGCTGGATCCCGCACTGTCCGACGGCAATCTGATGGGCAAGCGCTATGTCGACGACGGCGGCGCGGAGATTCTGGTGACCAAGGCGGGAGCCGGGACACTGAGCATCGGTGACACTCCCCTGGCCATCAAAGAGGCAAAGCCGCTGCCTGCCAGCGACTGAGCCGAGAGCCTGGTTAGGCTCCGAGCATGACGACCATCAGCAAGGCGCGCTCGCTGGGCGTGGTCACCGTGGCCTACGTCCTCGCCATCGCGGTGGCGGTGGTGTGGCTGTGGTGGGGTCCCAGCACCGACCGACTCTGGCTCGACACCCTGATCGCCGACCTGCTGGCGACCGGCGTGATCTTCGTCTTCAGCCGGATCTACCGGAACTCCAGCTTCTATGACGCCTACTGGAGCGTCATCCCGCCGCTGCTGCTGTTCTACTGGTGGTATCGCAGCACCGATGTCGACCTGCTGCGCGTCTGGCTGATCACCGTCGTCGTGATGCTGTGGGCAATCCGGCTGACCGCGAACTGGGTGTACGCGTTCCCCGGTCTGCACCACGAGGACTGGCGTTACCCGATGTTCAAGCAGCGCGCCGGCCGCTTCGAGATCCTGGCCGATCTGGTCGCGATTCATCTGATCCCGACGCTGCAGGTCTTCCTGGCCATGGTCCCGGTGTACGTCGCGGTGACCCGGCCCGGTGCGGGACTGGTGTGGCTGGCCTGGATCGCCTTCGTGGTGGGCCTGGCCGCCGTGGCGTTGGAACTCGTCGCCGATGTGCAGATGCACCGGTTCGTCGCCGAACGCCGCAGCGGTGAAGCGATGGATCGTGGGCTGTGGGGGTGGTCGCGTCATCCGAACTATTTCGGCGAGTTCAGCTTCTGGGCGGCGCTGGCACTCTTCGGTATCGCGGCGGCGCCCGCGGACTGGTGGTGGCTGATCGTCGGTGCTCTCGCCATCCTGGCGATGTTCCTCGGGGCGAGTATCCCGATGATGGAGGAGCGCAGTCTGCAACGCCGTCCGGCCTATCAGGATGTGGTGGACCGGGTCTCGCGGTTCGTGCCGTGGCCGCCGCGCACCCGGCCGGCCCACCAGACCCTGCCCGAATAGCCGTCCGGCTAGGCTGAGCCCGTGAGCACCCCGGGCAGGCTGGCGACGACCACCTACAGCGCCGCGCAGACCCGCATCATCACCGCCGCCCTGGATCTGTTCGGCGCAAACGGTGTCAGCGGCACCTCGCTGCAGATGATCGCCGATGCCATCGGTGTCACCAAAGCCGCTGTCTACCATCAGTTCAAGAGCAAGGACGATGTCGTCATCGCCGTCTCCGAGACCGAACTGAGCGCGCTGCAGGACGCATTGGACGCCGCGGAGGCCGAGGCCGACCAGGTGACCGCCCGCGATGTGCTGCTCACCCGCGTCGTCGATATGGCCGTCACCCGGCGCCAACTGACCGGCGTGCTGCAGTTCGATCCGGTGGTGGTGCGACTGCTCGCCGAACATCAGCCGTTCGCGCAGTTCATCGAGCGGCTGTATCAGGTGCTGCTCGGCGGGGGCACCGGTGTCGAAGCACGGGTCAACGCCGCGGTCATGTCCGGGGCGCTCAGTGCCGCGGTGATGCACCCGCTGGTCACCGATGTCGATGACGACACCCTGCGTGCGCAGATCCTCAAGGTCACCCGGCGCATCCTGGATCTGCCTCAGGGGTGACGGGCGGTCACTCCCCCGTCGACCACCAGATACGTCCCGGTGATGAAAGACGCCTTTGGTGACATCAGGAAGGCCACCGCCGCGGCCACTTCCTCGGGGTCACCGATCCGGCCCAGCGGCGCGGCCTGCTCGAACCCGACCCGCACCTCCTCGACGTCCAGCGCGATCTGCAGCATCGGCGTGCGGATGAACCCCGGGCACACCGCATTGATCCGGATACCGGACGGGCCGAGCTGCGCGGCCATCGAACGGGTGAGCCCGAGCAGCCCGGCCTTGGAGGCGCAGTAGGCGGGGATGAACGGATTCGCGGTCAGCCCTTCGATACTCGAGATGCCGACCACCGCGGGACCACCACCGGCGCGGGCGCTGGCCTCCAGCTGCGGCAGCAGCAATTGGACCAGCATCGCGTGCGCGCGCAGGTTCACATCGAGCACCGCATCCCAGGACTCTTCGGTGTAGGCACCCACCGGCTCGGGGATGACGCGACCTGCCGCGTGCACCAGACCGTCCACGCCGTCGAGCCCCTCGAGCGCGGATCCGGCGGCAGCCGAATCCGTGACATCGACGACGGCGGCGGGCATCCCGAGTTCGGCGGCCACCTCGTGAACCTCGGGGGCGATATCCCATAGCACCACCTGTCGCCCGTCGGCGACGAGCGCCTGCGCGCTGGCCCGTCCGATACCCGATGCCGCACCTGTGATCACCACTGAGCCCATGAGCTGACAACCTAGGTCAGCAGGTGCGCCGCTGGTGCGGCTTTGCGCCACGCGCGGCGCGCACCACATCGTCGGTGAAGCGTTCCAGTAGAACCGACTGGGTGGCGGCCAGGTGCTTGCGGGCGATCCGTTCGGCCTCGGAGGCGTTACCCGCGGCGATCTCGTCGACCAGACGCCGGTGGGTGCGTACCGCACCCCGGGCCTCGGCCGGTGACGGATATTCCCCGCGTTTGACGACGTAGTCGGCCCACTTCTCCTCCTGTGCCGACCAGAGCGCAACCAGGCTGCCCACCACATGCCGGACCGTGGCGTTCGGGGTGTATTCGACCACCAGATCATGGAATTCGCGGGCGATCCGGGTGAACGCCGCACCGTTGGCGACGGCTTCGGCGGAGGCGTCGACATTGCGGGTGAGCACCGGCACCACGACCTTGACCCGGTCGGCGCGGCGTGCCACCTCGGCGACGCAGAGCGGTTCGAGCAGCTGCAGACCGGCCGCCAGGTCGCCGAGGGGTACGGCGGATCCCTGCAGGGCCAGGCCCAGGTGATATGCCGCCGATGATTCGTCGGGCCGGTGTACCTCGGCGCCGCCGACACTGCCGCGGCGCACCGTCACCAGGCCCTCGGTCTCCAAGATGCGCAAGGCCTCGCGCACCGAGGGATAGCTGACGCCGAACTCGGTGACCAGTTGGTCCTGCGTCGGCAGACGGTCGGCTCCGGCCAGGATCCGGTCCCGCAGTTCGCCGGCGACGGTCTCGGCGATGCGGTGTTGCGGCGTTCTGCGGACCCCAGTCATCACCGCAATACTAGCAATCCTTGTAAGGATTGACCTAGTATCGCCGACGTGGACTTCGAAATGGGGCCGGACGCCGCCGCGCTGCGCGGTGAGCTCCGCGACCTGGTGAAAACGCATATCGCTGAGGACTACCTGGGGGCGTTCACGCACAACCCCGACGATCTCGAGGTTGCCCAGGCCTTCTGCCGACTGCTCGCCGAACGCGGCCTGTTGTGCATGTCCTGGCCAGAAGAGTTCGGTGGCCGGGCATCCTCACCCTGGGAGCAGACGGTGGTACGCGAAGAGATGTGGGCGCATCACGAACCGCGCGGCGCGCAGTACATGGGCGTGAACTGGGTCGGGCCGATCATCATGCGCCACGGCACCCCCGAACAGCAGCGCACCCATCTGCCGCCGATCGCGGCCGGCGACGTGATCTGGTGTCAAGGGTTCTCCGAGCCCGAAGCCGGCTCCGATCTGGCCTCGCTGCGCACCTCGGCGGTCCGCGACGGCGACGGCTGGGTCATCAACGGCCAGAAGATCTGGACCTCCTACGCGACGATGGCGCAGTGGTGCTTCCTGTTGGCTCGGACGTCCAGGCAGGAGAAAAAGCAAAGGGGCCTGACGATATTCCTGGTGCCGATGACGGATCCGGCGATCACCGTGCGGCCCATCCAGACCATGATGGGCCCGCATCACCTCAACGAGGTGTTCTTCGACGACCTGCGGGTCACCGACGCCGATGTGCTCGGCACCGTCGACGACGGCTGGACCGTGGTGCAGAGCGTGCTGGCCTTCGAAAGGGTCGGCATCGCCCGCTACGCGCGCTGCGAACGTCTGCTGCAACTCGCCCCGGAAGCCCTCGGCGAGCACTGGGCCGAACTACCCGACGAGTTGCGGGGCCGGTGGACCCGGATGCACCTGCACTGCCGCCGTGCCCGGCTGATGGCCTACCGGCTGGTGGCCCTGCAAGCCGAAGGCCAAGTGCGCCCCACTGATTCGGCCGCCTACCGCATCGCCGTCACCAAACTCGACCAGGACAGCGCCGAGGTGCTCATGGAGATCATCGCCGCACTACCAGCGGGTGTGTCCCAGATCTTCACCTCCGAGGTCGAGGATCACTGGCGCTACTCACAGCCCTCGACGGTGTCCTCGGGCAGCATCGAGATGCAGCGCATCCTGCTGGCCCGCACCCTGCTGGCGGCCTCATGAACATCGACCTGAGCCCGGAAGCGCGCGAATTCGGCGATCAAGCGGTGCGCGCCTTCGAATCCGCCGGCGGCGACGCGTTGCTGCAGCGCGCCGAAACCCAACCCAACCAACGGGAACACCTCGTCGGGCCGACGCTCGCAAACCTGGGAGCCTGGGATCTGGAGCCGCGCAACGACACCGACTCTGCCGAGGCGGCGGCCGCGCTGTGCCGCAGTGCCGGTTACTGGGGTATCCCCTATCCACTCGCCGAACGCCTTTCCCGCCCCGGCGATATCGACGCCGACGGGCTGATCGTGGTCGCCGGGCCCGCACCGGCGGCCACCATCGCCGGCGTCGAGGGCCGCTGGGCGACCGTCACCTTGGATGGTCACCGGGCCCGGGTGACCGGCACCTCCGATGACCGGACAGCGTTCGTCACCTCCCTGGAACTCGCCGACCTCGACGACGCGGGTGCCGCCGACGTGGCCCTGGCCATGGTGCTGCCGTGCTGGACGTTGCTCGGCATGCTGGACCGCGCAATGGAACTCACCATCGCGCATGTCAAGCTGCGCAAACAGTTCGGGCAGCCACTGTCGGGATTCCAGAGCGTGCAGTTCCAGCTCACCGACGCCGAGGTGGAACGCAGCGGTCTGGAGATGCTGGCCCGCTACGCACTGTCCACCGTGCACGGACCCGATGCACTCGCCGATGCGCTGGCCTTGCGACTGGCCGCGCTGGAGGCCGCCGACGTCGTGTTCCGGGTGACCCATCAGCTGCACGGGGCCGTCGGATTCTGCGATGAGACGGTGCTGTCGTGGCTGTCGCGCTACAGCCAACCCCTGCGGCGGCTGCCGCTGGGACTGTCGGCGACGCGCGCACATCTGACCGATCTATTGGGCACCCGGGGCCTGACCGGACTGTACAGCGACGCACGATGACCGAGGATATGACCGGAAACCTCGAGGAGTTCCGCGAGCGGGTGCGCCAGTGGTGCGCCGAGCATGTGCCCGCCGATTGGCGCGCCACCCAGACCGGGGTGAGCGATGACGAGTACGTGCGATTCCAGAAGGCCTGGTTCGCCGAGTTGCACTCCGCCGGTTTCGCGGTGCCGCACTGGCCCGCCGAGTGGGGCGGCGGTATGTCGGTGGCCGAACAGATCGTGCTGTACTCCGAACTCGCCGCGCATGATGCACCGCGGCTGGTGATGGCGTTCGTGGGGATACATCACGCCGCCTCGACCCTGCTCGCCGCCGGAACCCAGGAGCAGCGCCGCAGGCACCTGCCGGCGATCCTCGACGGCGAGATCTGGGTGCAGGGTTTCTCCGAGCCCGAGGCCGGATCCGACCTCGCGGCGTTGCGGACCACCGCGCGCCGCGACGGTGACGATTTCGTGGTCAACGGCCAGAAGGTCTGGGCCAGTGGCGGTCTGCACGCCGACTGGTGCCTGCTGCTGGCCCGCACCGATCCTGATGCCAAGAAACGGCACGGTATCTCGTACTTCCTGATGGACATGACCAGCCCGGGTATCGAGGTGAGGCCGATCAAACAGGCCACCGGTGAATCGCACTTCTGCGAGGTCTTCCTCAACGACGTGCGGGTTCCGGCGGTCAATCTGGTGGGCCCGGAGAACAAGGGCTGGCAGGTGGCGCAGGAAACGCTGGGCGCCGAGCGTGGGATGACGATGCTGGAGTTGGCGGAGCGCCTCGGCAATGCCGGCTTCCGTTGGCTGGTGGCCGAATGCGTGCGGACCGGTGTGGTGGCCGACTCGCTGGTGGCAGATCGGCTGGCGCAGTTCGAGATCGAGATCACCGGTTTGCGTGGGCTGTGCCGCGATCTGGTCGAGGGGAAAGCGTCGAGCCCTGCGGACCCGTCGGTGGTGAAACTGTTCTACAGCGAACTGCTGCAACGGATCACCGATTTCGGCGCCGATATCAGCGGCCTGCCCGGCCAGACCGTGTTGACCAAACCGATCTCCAGCGGCTGGGAGTCGGGCGCGTGGGTGCTCGACTTCATCGGCTCGTGGGAGTGGACCATCCCGGGCGGCGCCAGCGAGATCCAGCGCACCATCATCGGTGAGCGCGGACTCGGGCTGCCCCGTGAACCGGCGGGAGCCTGATGTCACGCGAATTCGCCGAGCTGCACCAGGAATTGCGTTCGGTGGCCCGCAATCTGCTGGCCGACGGCGAGCCGGGTTGGGCGCTGATCACCCAGGCGGGTTGGCCGGGGCTGGAGATCGCGGAGTCGCTCGGCGGCGCGGAGGTGTCGTTCGCCGAGACCGCGGTGGTCGCCGAGGAACTCGGCCGGGCCGCCGCGCGCAGCAGCCACCTCGGCGTCACCCTCGGCATCGGCGCACTGCTTGCACTGCCACCCGGCGATGGCCGCGATACCGCGTTGTCCGCGGCCGCCGAGGGCACCGAGCTACCGGTGGCCGTGCTGAGCACCGGTGACCGCACCGATACCGGGTTCACTCTTACGGCCGACGGACTCAGCGGAAGCGCCGAATTCGTGCCCGACGCCGGCGAGGCCACCCGGCTGCTCATCCCCGCCCAGGATTCCGCGGGTGCACCGGTGCTGGTCGATGTCGACCCGTCGGCCCCCGGACTGGCCCTCACCGCGCAGCCGACGCTCGACGAAACCCGACGCCTCGTCACCGTCACCGCCGCCGGGGTGCACCCCACTGATGTGTGGCAGTTCCCCGGGCCTCAGCAGCTCGTGGAGCGCGGGGCGGTCGCCATCGCCGTCGACAGCCTCGGTCTGGCCGAGGCCATGCTGGCCGCGACCGTCGACTATGTGGGGATAAGACACCAGTTCGGCCGCCCGATCGGATCCTTTCAGGCCGTCAAGCACGCCTGCGCGGACATGCTGGTCCAGATCAGCGTGGCCCGTCGACTCGTCGACGCAGCGGTCGATGCGGTGACCGAGGATGACGACGCACGTACCGCCGCGTCCATGGCCAAGGCGTACGCCGGTGACACCGCGGTGGCCGTCGCAGGCAAGGCGATGCAGTTGCACGGCGGTATCGGTTACACCTGGGAGAGCGGCATCCACGTCTACCTCAAACGCGCCACCCTGAACCGGTCGTTGTTCGGGTCGCCGACCGCGCACCGGCGCACCCTGGCGGCACGCTTCCGATAACGCTGCCGGTCTCGGCGAGATATGCCAGTGTGCTGCTATGCCTCGGTGGTCGATGATCACGGCCGCGTTCGCCGCCGTCGCGGTACTCACCGCGTGCGAGGTACCGGCCGACAAGACCGTCAGCCGGGAACGGGTGCAGGACCAGATCATCGAAGAGGTCACCGAACAGGCAGGGACCGCCCCGGATTCGGTCAGCTGCCCGGGCGACCTCCACGCCGCCGTGGGTGCCACGCTGGACTGCACCCTGACCGATGACGGCAGTCGGCGCCGCGTGAACGTGACGGTGGGCGCTGCCGAGGGCGACCAGGTGGACCTGCAGTTCGTGCAGACCATCGGCGGGGACGTCGTCGCCGAGCAGATCACCGAGCAGATCAGCAGGCAGATCGGCCGGGCACCGGAGTCGGTGACCTGTCCGACCGATCTCGGCGGTGAAGCGGGCGCCACCCTGCGCTGCCAGTTGACCGATGCGGGTGAGACCTATGGCGTGACGGTGACGACCGTCAACCGTGGCACAGTGACGTTCGATTTCACGGTCGACGAGCAACCGCAATAGCCGACGACCGTATTCACGGCCGCCGGGGCATCGCCGCATCTTGTTAGCCTGTCGGAATGCACCGACGGGTCCGCTGCCTCGCCGGATGGCTCAGCGTGGTCCTCACCGCGGCCCTGATGCTCACCGGCTGCGGTATCACCATGCTCGAAGGCCGGGCGGTCTCCATGCTCTACGACCCGTCCCGGGCCGGCGGCCTGCCCGCCAGTGACGGCCCCAGCGGGCCGCGGCCGGACGCGCCCGCTCCGGCCCGCACCGCGGCGAACGGTGACAACGGCCCGGTGGACCGGTTGGCCCTGATGGCCATCGACGATCTGGAACAGTTCTGGTCCGAACACTGGGACGGCGCACTCACCGGGACCTTCACCCCGGTCGCGGAACTGGTGTCCTACGATGCCGCCGACCCATCCACCCCACAGGTCTGCGGCAACGATCTCTACGGGCTCTCGAACGCGTTCTACTGTTTCGACGGCGACGTCATGGCCTGGGACCGCGGCGAGTTCATTCCAGGCGCGGCACAGTACTTCGGTGAGATGGGGGTCGTCGGCGTGATGGCCCACGAATTCGGGCACGCCGTGCAGTCCAAGGCGCATCTCGTCGAGAAATCCACCCCCGTCCTGGTCAAGGAGCAGCAGGCGGACTGTTTCGCCGGGGTGTATCTGCACTGGGTCGCCGCGGGCCAATCTCCCCGCTTCGCGCTGAGCACCGGCGACGGCCTCAATCACGTTCTGGCCGGGGCGATCTACATCCGGGACCCGCTGATGACCCAGGAAGAGGCAATCCTGACCGGTGATGCGCACGGGTCCGCACTCGACCGGATCAGCGCTTTCCAGATCGGTTTCAGCGGTAACGCCGACCAGTGCGCGGCAATCACCATGGATGAGATCGTCGAGCGCCAGGGCGATCTGCCACAGTTCCTCGCCTACGACTCCTATGGGGATCCGGCCGCAGGCAACAGCGTCATCGACGCCGACCTGCTGACCAATCTGATGAACACCCTGGGGGACATCTACGCACCGGAGAACCCGCCGGCGTTGAACACCGAGATGGCCAGTTGTCCCGATGCGGAATCGATCTCACCCGCGGCGTATTGTCCGTCGACCAACACGATCAACGTGAACATGCCCGCCCTGCAGGAGCTGGGAACGCCCAAGTCCGAAGAACAGGGCGTCCTGCTCCAGGGCGACAACACCGCGCTGTCGATCGTCACCTCACGCTATGCACTTGCCCTGCAACGGGAACGCGGCTACCCGCTGGAATCTCCGGTGACGGCATTGCGCACCGCCTGCCTGACCGGCGTCGGTCAGGGCCGGATGGCCGAACCCGGCAGCCCGCTCACGCTGTCCGCCGGCGATACCGACGAGGCGATCTCCGGTTTGCTCACCAACGGCCTGGCGGCCAGCGATGTCAACGGCGTGACAGCGAAGGCCGGCTTCACCAGGATTCTCGCGTACCGGGCCGGCCTGTCCGGCGACCCGGAGCAGTGCTACCAGAGGTTCGCGGCGTGACCGGGCCTCCTGATCCTTCGCAGCCCTGGTGGGCGCGCCCCGGCGGCGCCCAGACACCGGGCGCACCCCCGCAGGGGGTACCGCGACACGGCGGCCCGCCACCCCGGCAGGGTGGACCGCCGGTGCGGCAGCCGTATCCACCTGTCCCCCAGCAGTACCCACCGCAGGCGCAGCCGCCTTCGTATCCGGCGCCCCGGCAGGCACCTCCTCCGCCGCAGGCATATTCGCAGCGCCCGACACCGGTGATCGACCCGAACCGCTACACCCTGCCGCGGGGTGTGCCGCCGACCGGCCACCGGGCGCCGTCGAAGGATTCCGGGCCAGGCGGTCGGCCGCTGATCATCGCCGCAGGCGTCGCCGTCGCGCTCGCCGTCGCGGGAGTGGTGGTGTGGCAGTTCCTGTTCCGCGATGCCACCGTCATCAACGTCGAACAGGCCGAGACCGGCGTCCGGGAGATCCTGTCCGACCCGATCAACGGGTACGGCGCCAACAGCATCAGCGCCCTGCGGTGCAATGACGGCAAGGACCCGCCGGCGGCCAAGGGTGACAGCTTCACCTGCGCGGTCGAGATCGACGGCACCATTCGGCAGGTGTACGTCGAATTCCAGGACGACAAGGGCACATTCGCGGTCGACGGCCCCCGGTAGGTCAGGCTCCTGGCCGCTTGTGTGGCGTGCCGTGCACGCCCTCGGCGTACGCGGTCTCGGCGTGCTGGGTGAAGTCGATGCCCGACAGTTCGTCCTCGCGGGCGACCCGGAATCCCAACGTCGCGCCGATCAGCTTGGCGATGACGAAGGATACCGTGAAGGCGAATGCAGCGACCACGACGATCGCCAGCGTCTGCTTGCCCAGTTGGGTGATCCCACCGCCGTAGAACAGGCCCTCCGGTCCGCCCGAAACCATCTCCGCCGCGAGGAGACCGATCAGGAAGGTACCCACCACGCCCCCGACGAAGTGCACCCCGACCACGTCGAGGGAATCGTCATAGCCGGCCTTGAACTTCCAGCCGATGGCGAACGAACAGACCACGCCGGCGGCGAGACCCACCAGCACCGCCCCGAGTGGCGTGACGAACCCGCACGATGGCGTAATCGCGACCAGACCGGCAACCACCCCCGAAGCCGCACCGAAAGTGGTGGGATGGCCGTCGCGGAATCGCTCCACCGCCAACCAGCCGAGCATGCCCAGGCATCCGGCGATCAGGGTGTTGAGGAAGATCACCGCGGCCTTGCCGTCGACGGCGAAGGCCGATCCCGCGTTGAATCCGAACCAGCCGAACCAGAGCAGCCCGACCCCGAGCAGAACGAACGGCAGGTTGTGCGGCCGCATCGCGTCCGTCTTGAAGCCGATGCGCGGGCCGAGCGCCAGGGCGAGCGCCAACGCGGATGCCCCCGAGACGATTTCGACCACCAGGCCACCGGCGTAGTCGAGCGCCCCGAACGTCGCGAGCCAGCCGCCGGGACCCCACACCCAGTGCGCCACCGGCGAATACACCAGCAGGGTCCACAGCGCGACGAAGACGATCCAGGCCGAGAACTTGGCGCGGTCGGCGATCGCTCCGCTGACCAGTGCCGCGGTCAAGATCGCGAACGCAAGCTGGAAGGTGACGAAGAGGAGTTCGGGCACATTCGATCGCACCGCGGTCAGATCGATACCGGCCAGCCCGATGTGCTGCAGCCCGCCGATCAGTCCGCCGCCGGCGTCCTGACCGAACGCAAGGCTGTACCCGGCCACGATCCAGGTCACCGTGACCACCGGGATCGAGATGAAGCTCATCATGATCATGTTGAGCACACCGCTCGAGCGCACCATACCGCCGTAGAAGATGGCCAGAGCGGGCGTCATCAGCAGGACCATTGCGGTGCTGACAAGCAGCCAGGCCGTGGCGGCCGGGTCGATCTCCACGTGTACTCCTTCGTCCGAGCAAAACGCCCGGACGACTATGACACAGCCGTGCTGACCGGCCGACGGTATCCCGTCAGCAATGGTCGATATGAGTGCGCGAGGGGGGACTCGAACCCCCACGCCCATAGGACAATGGCACCTAAAGCCATCGCGTCTGCCATTCCGCCACTCGCGCTCAAACGCTGTCAGAGTACCGCTTCACGCGTGGATCGATTTGTCGGTGGCCACGGCCAGCGTCCCTCTCAGCGATGGGAGCCGTCCTGATCCCGTGGACCCAGAACAGCCGCTACATGATCGCGGTGTATCGGAAATGGGCCACCGCCCGCCTCGACGAGTTCGTCGGCCCGAAGGCCTGAAACGGCGGACGGTAATGTTGACCCATGTCCACTACACGACGTAGGAGACCGGCGCTCATCGCGCTGGCTTTCCTCGGGGCCAGCGGCTGCCTGCTGCTGGCGTGGTGGCAGTGGACCCGCTACGAGTCGAACTCGGGCACGTTCCTCAATCTCGGCTATGCCCTGCAGTGGCCGATGTTCGCCGGGTTCTGTGTGTACGCCTACTTCAAATTCGTCCGACTGGAAGAAGCCCCGCCGACCTACGAGCCCGGCGAGTCCGACCGCCCCACCGAGATCCCGGCGGGCCTGCTGCCGGACCGTCCCACGGCCGCGGCACCCGCCGACGATGACGACCCGACGCTGCGGGAGTACAACGCCTACCTGGCCGATCTCGCGAAATCCGAAACCCCTGACGACAGGACCGCCACATGAGCACGCCCGAAACCCCGGCCGATTCGCAGACGCCCGAGCCGCTGGTGCCGCTGGCCGCCATCCGCAAGGCCCTGACCGCCTACCGCATCCTGGCCTGGACGACGGGTATCTGGCTGATCGCCCTCTGCTACGAGATGGTGATGAAGTACGGGTTCCAGGACGATTCGCTGAGCTGGATCGCCGTGGTGCACGGCTGGGTCTACTTCGCCTATCTGATCGCCACCGCGAACCTGGCGGTGAAGGTCCGCTGGCCGCTGGGCCGGGCGATCGGCACCCTGATCTCCGGAACGGTTCCGGCGCTGGGCCTCATCGTCGAGCATTTCCAGACGGAAGACGTGAAGAAGCGCTTCGGTCTATGACCGTCTGCTCGTCCCCCTCGGCTGACTGACGCGCCACCGGGATCAGCAGCGTCAACACCGCCGAGCCGGCAGCGACAGCCGCGGCGACGATCAGGGCTAACCGGAACGCGCCCAGGGTCGGCACCTCGTGTCCACCCGCCGTCATCGTCATCGCCGCCAGAATCGCGCCGAGCACCGCACTGGAGATCGAAGTTCCCAGGGACCGCGCCAGCGCGTTGAGGCCGTTGGCGGCCGCGGTTTCCGACATCGGGACGGCGGCGTTGATCAACGCAGGCATGGACGCGTACGCGAACCCCACCCCGACGCTGATGAAGACGTTGAGCGCCAACACCTGCGGCCCGCTCCCGAGCAGCCAGAGCCCGGACAGGTAGGACGCGGCGATGATGACGCAGCCGACGAAGAGCGTGAAGCGCGGCCCGCGCGCCCCTGCCACCCGCGCGGCGATGGGCGCGATCACCATCATGGCCAGTCCGCCCGGCGCCATCCACAATCCCGCTTCCAACATCGACATGCCCAACCCGTAGCCGGTGTCGGTGGGCAGCTCGAGCACCTGCGGCGCTATGAGCGTCAGGGCGAACATCGCGAACCCGACGCCGACGGAGGCGATATTGGTGAGCAGGACCGGCGGCCGAACCGACGTGCGCAGGTCGACCACCGGCGAATCGAATCGCAGCTGCCACACGACGAAGACGGCGAACACCACCAACGAGGCCCCGAACATGCCCATCGTGGTGGCCGAGGTCCAACCCCAGTCACGGCCCTTGGTGATGCCGAGCAGCAGCGTCACCAGACCGGCGGCGAGCAGCAACGCGCCCAGCGGGTCGAGCCGGTCGGTCGAACTCGCGGGCACCGAGGGCACCAGCACGACGAAGAGGAGCAACAGCACGACGCCGAGGCCCGCGGCGAACCAGAACAGCGCGTGCCAGCTGAACTGCTGGGCGATCGCCGCCGACAGCGGCAGGCCGAGCGCACCGCCCACCCCCAGCGATGAGCTCATCAGGCCCATCGCGCTGCCGACGCGGTCGGCGGGCACCGAGGCCCGCAGCACACTGATGCCCAGCGGGATGATCGGGATGCCCAGCCCCTGCAGGCCACGGCCGATCACGAACGGAATCAGCGTGGTGCTCATCGCCGACACCAGCGATCCGGCGATCAGCACCGAGGCACAGACGATCATGATGGGTTTCGGCCCGTACAGATCGCCGAGCCTGCCGAAGACCGGGGTGGTGACGGCCGCGGTCAGCAGCGTCGAGGTGATGGCCCAGGACGCATTGGACGGGCTGGCGTGCAACAGCTTCGGCAGTTCCGGGATGAGCGGGATGATCAGCGTCTGCATCAGCGAGACGCTGATACCGGCAGCGCACAGCACGGCGATGAGAACGCCGGGGTGGGCCGATGACGGCCGCCGCTGCTCGGTGGGGACCACGGCCGCGAGCATTACACGTTAGTTGCGCTAGGCAAAATTTCGGCACTCGTCACGAGCGCCGAAACTCGCGTACCGGAGGCTCACGCGCGCGGATTTACGACGGGTACGCGAGTTTCGCCAAGAGTCAGCCCAGCGCGCGCAACGCCGGCACCAGCAGGGCCAAGGCGCGGCCGCGATGCGACGCCGCGTCCTTCTCGGCCGGCGTCAGTTCGGCAGCCGACAATTCCGAGCCGACCGGCACGAAGATCGGGTCATAGCCGAACCCGCCCGCACCGCGTGGCTCGCGGGCGATGGCCCCGGGCCACTCCCCGCGCACCACGACGCTGTCGGCGGCGCGCGGTCCGTGCACCAGCGCGCACGCCGATACGAAGGCCGCCCCGCGCCGCTCATCGGGCACATCACGCACCTGCCCCAGCAGCAGCTCGAGGTTGGCCGCATCGTCACCGTGCGCACCGGCCCACCGAGCCGACAGCACGCCCGGCATCCCGTTCAGGGCGTCGACGGCCAGGCCCGAGTCATCGGCCACCGACGGCAGTCCGGTCGCGGCATACGCGTCGCGGGCCTTCGCCAGGGCGTTCTCCTCGAAGGTCGCCCCGGTCTCGGGCGCCTCCTCGAACGGGGGCACATCGGTCAGCGACAGCAGCGTCACCCCGGACAGCCCGGCGCCGTCGAGCACGCGACGCAGCTCTGCCAGTTTCTTGGCGTTGCGCGAGGCAACCAGCAGCCGCGACATCCGGCTCAGCTACCGAAGGCCTTCTTGGCCGGCCCACTGGGCTCCGGCAGCACACCGGGGTACGGCAGCTCCAGCGCAGCACGCTGGATGGTGAACAGTTCCTCACACGACGCCATGGCCAGGTCGAGCATCTTGTCCAGGGTGGACCGCGGGAACGTCGCACCCTCGCCGGTGCCCTGGATCTCCACCAGCGTGCCGGTATCGGTGGCGACGACGTTCATGTCCACCTCGGCGCGGGAGTCCTCGGTGTAGGGCAGGTCCACCCGGACCCGGCCGTCGACCACGCCGACCGACACCGCGGCGATCGCACACGACAGCGGACGCGGGTCGGACAGTCTGCCCGCCGCCGCCAGATAGGTCACCGCATCGGCGAGCGCCACATAGGCCCCGGTGATCGCGGCGGTGCGGGTGCCGCCGTCAGCCTGCAGGACGTCGCAGTCGATGGCGATGGTGTTCTCCCCCAGCGCCGCCAGGTCGATGCAGGCTCGCAGTGAGCGGCCGACGAGGCGGCTGATCTCCTGGGTGCGCCCGCCGACCTTGCCCTTGACGGACTCGCGTCCGGAACGTTCGTGGGTGGCCGCGGGCAGCATGGCGTACTCGGCCGTCAGCCAGCCCTGCCCGGAACCCTTGCGCCAGCGCGGTACCCCTTCGGTCACCGATGCCGTGCACATGACCCGGGTCTGGCCGAACTGCACAAGCACAGAGCCGGCGGGATGGTCGGTGAATCCGCGGGTGATGGCTACAGGCCGGAGCTCGTCGTCAAGCCGGCCGTCTTCTCGTCTGGACACGAGGCAACACTAACTGGTCAGTGGCGCGTCACATCGAAGGTCTCACCGCACACCACTGCGTGTACGGGACCGTCGAACTCGGCCTTGGCCTCGCTGATGACATCCTCGCGCGATGTCCACGGCGGGATGTGGGTCAGCAGCAGTTCGCCCACCCCGGCCCGGGCCGCGATCTGGCCGGCCTCGGTGCCGGACAGGTGCAGGTTCGGCGGACGTTCGGGATCGTGCGTCCAGGACGCCTCACAGAGGAACACGTCGACTCCGCGCGCCAATTCGACCACCGCATCACAGATTCCGGTGTCCCCGCTGTAGGCGAAGGTGACGCCATCGCGATCGGTGAAGCGCATACCGTAGGACTCGGTGGGGTGGCAGACCAGCCGGGGCTCCACCGTCAACGCACCGAGCTGAACCGACTGCCCGTCGACCCACGCCTGCACTTCGAAGATGTCCGAGATGTCATCGATCTCGCCGCCCTCGGGCGAGGACGCTGCGCCCATGCGCTCCCAGGTGTGCGATGGACCGAACAGCAGGGCACGTCCCTTGGGCGGGCTGGGGTGATAGCGGCGCCAGACGAACAGGCCGGGCAGATCCAGACAGTGGTCGGCATGCAGGTGTGACAGCAACACGTTCACCGCACCGGGGTCGGCATGGCGTTGTAGCGCGCCGAGCACGCCGCCGCCGAAGTCGAGGACCATGGGTGCCGTGTCGGGTTCGGTCAGCAGGTACCCGGACGCGGGCGAATCGGGGCCGACAACACTGCCGGAACAACCCAGTACGGTGATTCGCACTCCACTAGCTTGCCATGTCCCACAGCATGCTGACGAAGGCATCACCGCATTGGGCGACAAGTTGCATTTTGTGTCCCCGCCGTGACGTGGCACCGCACCACGGCAGTCGGTCGCCTGAGCAGCAGTCACACCGGCACCGTGGCATGACGCACAATCAGCAAACCAGACGTCAGGCGCCCAGCGGGGTGCCGGTCTTGCGCCGTTCGCGTGCCTTACGCTCCGGCCCGGACAGCAGGTAGGCGGCGATGAACCCGGCGATCGCACCGGACAGATGCCCCTGCCACGACACCCCCGGCGTACCCGGCAGCACCCCGAGCAGGATGCCGCCGTAGACCAACGCCACGATGACGCCGACGACGATCTCCCAGGCTGTGCGGGTGAAGAAGCCGAACACGATGAGGAACGTCAGCCAGCCGAAGATCAGCCCGGATGCCCCGATGTGGTTGGTGGTGCACTGCACACCCACATACGGGCAGTGTGCTCCGAGATTGCCGATGAGCCAGGTGCCGAATCCGCCGAGCACCCAGATGATCGCGGTCGCGCCGATGAACCGACCCATCCCCGCCAGCGTCATCAGGAAGCCGAGCACCAACGCCGGCACGGTGTTGGCGATCAGGTGCGGCCAGCCCCCGTGCAGCAGGGGCGCCCAGAGGATGCCCCACAGCCCGTCGGTCTGCAGCGGCCGGATGCCGTCGTTGTCGAGGCGGTGTCCCATGACGGTGTCGACGGCCTCCACCACGTAGAGCAGCGCCACGAAACCGACGATGGTCACGCCACCGACCAACCAGGCCGGCCGATTCTTCGGCTCCGGGGTGACCGGGAGAGTCATCGATATACCTTTACGCCCACAACTGCCCTTCCAACGCATCCTCTGCGTCATCCAGGCTACCGGCGTAGGCACCGGTGGACAGATACTTCCAACCGGCGTCACACACGGTGAAGGCGATATCGGCGCGCTCGCCGGCCTTGATCGCCTTGGCCGCCATCCCGAGTGCAGCGTGCAGGATCGCCCCGGTGGAGATCCCCGCGAAGATGCCCTCCACCTGGACGATCTCGCGGGTCCGCTTGACGGCGTCGAACGCGCCCACCGAGAACCGGGTGGTCAGGATTTCGGGGTCGTACAGTTCGGGCACGAAGCCCTCGTCGATGTTGCGCAGCGCGTAGACACCCTCGCCGTAGCGCGGTTCGGCGGCCACGATCTGCACCCCGGGCACGTTCTCGCGCAGGAACCGGCCGGTGCCCATCAGCGTCCCGGTGGTACCGAGCCCGCCGACGAAGTGGGTGATCTCCGGCAGATCGGCGAGCAGCTCGGGGCCGGTGCCCTCATAGTGCGCGGCGGCGTTGGCGGGATTCCCGTACTGGTACAGCATCACCCACGAAGGGTTCTGCGCGGCAAGCTCTTTGGCATGCGCGACGGCAGTGTTCGATCCGCCCTCCGCGGCGCTGTAGATGATCTTGGCGCCGTACAGCTCGAGCAGCTGCCGCCGCTCGATGGAGGTGTTCTCCGGCATCACGCAGATCAGCCGGTAGCCCTTCAGCAACGCGGCCATGGCCAGCGAGATACCGGTGTTGCCGCTGGTGGGCTCCAGCAAGGTGTCGCCGGGTTTGATCAACCCGTCCCGCTCGGCCTGTTCGATCATCCGCAGGGCGGGCCGGTCCTTGATGGATCCGGTGGGGTTGCGGTCCTCGAGCTTGGCCCACAGCCGCACGTGCGGGCCGTTCTCGTCATCCTCCCAGCGCGGCGACAGGCGCTGCAGACCGACCAGCGGGGTGTTCCCCAGCGCCTGGAGCAGCGAGTCGTACCGAGTCAAGACTCAGCCTCCGGCGACGGCGGGCAGAATCGTCACCGAATCGCCATCGGAGATCACGGTTTCCAGACCACCGGAGAACCGAACGTCCTCGTCGTTGACATAGATGTTGACGAAGCGGTGCAGCCTGCCCGCATTGGCGGAGTCGATGAGGCGTTCGGAGATACCGGAGTAGTTGCTCTCCAGGTCGGCGATGACGGCCTGCAGGGTGTCCCCGGAGGCGTCGACGCGCTTCTCCCCTCCGGTGTGGGTCCGCAGGATGGTGGGGATCGAAACGACAACTGACACGGTGGCTCCTTATCCGTACTGCTCGACGATGCTGACAGGTTCTTCGGTGACGACGCCGTCGAGGATGCGGTAACTCCGCAGTTCGTGCACCTCGGGGTCGCGGGTGGAGATGAGTACATAGTGGGCGTCGGGTTCTGCGGCGATCGAGACGTCGGTGCGGCTCGGGTAGGCCTCGGTCCCGGTGTGCGAGTGGTAGATGACGACGGGCACCTCGTCGGCGGCGTCCATCGCCTTCCACACCTTGAGGTGTTCCATGGAGTCGAACCGGTAGAAGGTCGGCGACCGCTCGGCATTGACCATCTGGATGAAACGCTCAGGGCGATCCGAACCCTCCGCGCCGGCGATCACGCCGCACGCCTCGTCCGGATGGTCGGCGCGCGCGTGGGCGACCATGGCATCGACCAGGTCGGCGCGGATCTCCAGCACGTCAGCTCTCCGTATCTCGGGGGAATGCTCCAGGCAACAGGCTGCGGTAGGTGGGTATTCCGGCAACCGACTCCGCTGCCAGTACGCCGACCAGCACGGCGCGCGCCAGGCAGTCGGCCGCGGCGGCGCCGATCGCGGTGAGCGCCGCCGTCTCCGGCGACATGGCCAGCGGCGTATCCGCCGACGGCGGCACCTGCACCGCGCCGGTGGCCAGCGCGAAAACGGTATCGCCGTCCACCGGGGTGTGCGCCGGGCGGATGGTGTGGGCAAGTCCGTCCTGGGCCGCGATCGCGATGCGCCGGCAGCCGGCGGGGCTGAGGGCGGCATCCGTGGCGACGACGGCGATGGTGGTGTTCAACGGGCCGCTCTCCTCGTCGAGGCGGGCGAACTCGGCGACCTCGTCCGGTGGGGGTGCGGTCAATCCGAACGCCGCGATCAGGTCCGCCATCCAGGGCAGCCCGGTGGCCGGATCGATGACATTGCCCCCGGAGTTGACCGCGACGATGGCACCGACCGTCACGCCGATATCGGGCAGCGTCACCGAGGCCGTACCGAGCCCGCCCTTGAGCACACCGGCCCGCGCACCCGCGCCGGCGCCGACATTGCCCACTTCCACACTCTGGCCGGCGGACTGCACTGCGGCGTGGCCGAACTCCGCAGTCGGACGACAACCCCAGCCACCGACCGGCAGGTCGAAGATGACCGCGGCAGGCACGATCGGCACCACACCGCCGTCCATGGACACACCGCGACCCTGCTCCTCCAGCCAGGTCATCACGCCGTCGGCGGCCGCCAGCCCGTAGGCGCTACCACCGGTGAGGACCACCGCGTCGACGTGCCGGACGCTGTTGGACGGATCGAGCAGATCGGTCTCCCGGCTGCCCGGGGCGCCGCCTCGGCAGTCCACCGCACCGACGGTGCCCTCCGGTGCCAGCACCACCGTGCTCCCGCACGCCCACCCGAACCCGAGCGTCGCGTCATCGTCGATGCGGTGGTGATGGCCGACGTGGATACCGGCCACATCGGTGATGGAGCCCCAACCGCTCATGTGCTCCCCATGAGGCTGATCACGAGGTACTCCTGCAGCACCGTCAGCCACTGATAGACATCGAGGTGACCGGCCATCGGGTGACCGGCGGGCAGCTGGTCGATACCCTCGGGCCCGATCTCCAGCATCGCCCCGAGCGCAAGGCGCACATCGTTGACCGAGGACGCCCACGCGTGCGCATCCTCCTCGGAAAGTTCGAATTTCCCGCCGGTCTCCGGCATGGTGTCCAACAAGCGTTGCGCGGCTTGACGTTTCGCGTCGATGATGGCCGGCTCGTGCAGGCTGCGCAGAGCGCTGTTCAGACTGTCCGCGGCCGCAGATCCGGCGGGATGGCCATTGCGGGAGCGGAAGAAGTCCGGCAGCAGCCGCTTCATCGTCTCGTCCTCGGGCGGCGCCGAGTGCCCGGTGCGGATACCGGTGATCTCGCTGAGTTCATCAGCCGGAGCGGCGGATTCGCGGTCATCGAGCATGCCGTTCAACGAGGTCACCAGGTTGCGCAGCAGCCCCGCCTCATGCGGTGCCAGCGAGGACCGGAAACGTGGGCCGTCGGCGCTGTCGATCCGCTTCCATTTCCGCACGCGATCAGCGGTCCTGCTGCATGGTGGCCCACAACCCGGCGGAGTGCAGTTTGGTGACGTCGACCTCCATCGACTCCCGACTGCCCGCCGAGACGACTGCCTTACCCTCGGTGTGCACCTGCATCATCAGCTTGGTGGCGTGTGGTTCGGAATAGCCGAACAACTTCTGGAACACATAGGTCACATACGACATCAAGTTGACCGGGTCGTCCCATACGACCGTCACCCAGGGACTGTCGGTGGCGGCATCCTCGCGGCGGTCCACATCGGCTGCCTGGTCCTCCCGGGTACCCGGCTTGGTCCGCGCTGGGGTAGCCATGACGCACAGGATACCGGGGCCCGCCCACCCGTCCGAACGGGAACCGTACCGATACGGTGAGATCGTGACTGGGGCGAGCACGGCACTGCTGACCGACAAGTATGAGCTGACCATGCTCGCTGCCGCACTGCGCGACGGCTCGGCCCACCGGCACTGCACCTTCGAGGTCTTCGCGCGCCGCCTGCCCGAGGGCCGCCGCTACGGAGTCGTCGCCGGCACCGGGCGATTCGTGGAAGCGCTGGCGCAGTTCACCTTCGACGAGCAGGCCCTGGCCACGGTGGCCGACTTCCTGGACGCCGACACCCTGGCATTCCTGGCGGGCTACCGGTTCGGCGGCGATGTGGACGGCTACCCGGAGGGTGAGCTGTACTTCCCGAACTCACCGGTGCTGTCGCTGCGCGGCAGCTTCGCCGAGTGCGTCGTGCTGGAAACCCTCGCGCTGTCCATCCTCAATCACGACAGCGCCATCGCCTCGGCCGCGGCCCGTATGGTCTCCGCCGCCGACGGACGCCAGCTCATCGAGATGGGTTCGCGGCGCACCCACGAGCAGGCGGCCGTCGCCGCGGCCCGAGCCGCCTGGATCGCCGGGTTCGACGGCAGCTCCAATCTGGCCGCCCAGCAGCGCCACGGTGTGCCGGCGCTGGGCACCAGCGCGCATGCCTTCACCTTGCTGCACACCACGGCCGACGGAACAGATGACGCCGCCGCGCGGGATCTGTCAGAACGCTCCGCGTTCCGGGCCCAGGTGGACGCCCTGGGTGTGGGCACCACGCTGCTGGTCGACACCTACGACATCACCACCGGCGTGGCCAACGCCATCGCGGTCGCCGGCCCGGATCTGGGTGCGGTGCGGATCGACTCCGGCGAACTCGCCGTGCTGGTCCGCCAGGTGCGCGATCAGTTGGACAGTCTCGGTGCCACCGGCACCAGGATCGTGGTCTCCAGTGACCTCGACGAGTTTGCCATCGCCTCGTTGCGTGCCGAGCCCGTCGACAGCTACGGCGTGGGGACCTCGCTGGTCACCGGGTCCGGCGCACCGACCGCGGGCATGGTCTACAAGCTCGTCGAAGTGGACGGCATCACGGTGCAGAAGCGCAGCGCCCACAAGGCCTCCCCCGGTGGCCGCAAGCAGGCGGCGCGGGTCGCCAAACCGTCCGGGACCGTCGTCGAGGAGATCGTCCACCCCTCCGGTGAGCCGCCGCTTCACGAGGACGGTTTCAGCGCGCGGCCATTGACGGTCGAACTGGTGCGCGGTGGACAGTCCGTGTACGACCACAATCTGGACGACGCGCGCGCACGGGTGGCCGCCGGGCTGGGCAGCCTGCCCTGGGACGGTCTGAAACTGTCCAAGGGCGAACCGGCCATCCCGACCCGCATCGTGGCGCCGGGTCGACCCCCGTCGTGACAAACAGTTCTTCTTCCCGTCGCTCCGCTCGTCCGGGTCAAGTCACCGAGTTGCTGGCCTCCGCGGTTTCAGCGCTCGGCGGGTCGCAACGTCCCGGTCAGGTCGAGATGGCGGAGGCCGTCAGCGAGGCCTTCGAATCCGGTCGGCATCTCGCGGTGCAGGCCGGCACCGGCACCGGCAAATCCCTTGCCTACCTTGTTCCGTCGATCGCGCGGGCGGTGTCGGCCAATGAGCCCGTTGTCGTCTCCACCGCCACCATCGCCCTGCAACGTCAGCTGGTGGATCGGGATCTGCCCCGCCTGGCCGACGCGCTGGCCGGCCAACTGCCCCGCCGACCCACCTTCGCACTGCTGAAGGGTCGCGGAAACTATCTGTGCCTGAACAAGATCCACAACGGAGCGGCCTCCGATTCGGCGGAGGACCGGCCGCAGGAGGAACTGTTCGACGCGGTGGCCGCCACCGCGCTGGGCCGCGATGTGCAGCGCCTGACCAGCTGGTCATCGGATACCGAGACCGGTGACCGCGATGAGCTGGTCCCCGGCGTGCCGGACCGGTCCTGGGGTCAGGTCAGTGTCTCGGCGCGGGAATGCATCGGGGTGTCACGCTGCCCGTTCGGCACCGACTGCTTCTCCGAGAAGGCCCGCGCCAAGGCCGGTACCGCCGATGTCGTGGTCACCAACCACGCGCTGCTGGCCATCGATGCCATCGCCGATGCCTCGGTGCTCCCCGAGCACGATCTGCTCGTCGTCGACGAGGCGCACGAACTGGCCGACCGGGTCACCGGGGTTGCCACCGGCGAGTTGTCGGCCGCCGTGCTGGGGGCCGCCCAGCGACGTATCGGACGGCTGGTCGCCGATGAACTGTCCGACCGTATGGAAGCCGCCGGGGCCAACCTGGCCTCGGCCATCTACGACGCCGAGCCGGGGCGTATCGACCATCTCGACGATGAGCTGACCACCTATCTGACCGCCCTGCGCGATGCCGCGTTCGTCATCCGCTCCTCGATCGACACCACGCCAACGGATCCACAGGCCGCAGCCGCGCGCACCGAGGCCGTCACCGCGGTGACGGAGATCGGCGATATCGCTGCCCGCATCCTGGATTCGTTCGGCCCGGCGATCCCGGACCGCAACGATGTGGTGTGGCTCGACCACGAGGAGAACAGCCGCGGCGGTGGCGGGAAGCGGGCCACCCTGCGGGTCGCGCCACTGTCGGTGTCAGGGTTGTTGCGCACCAGACTTTTCGAGCATTCCACCGCGGTGCTGACGTCGGCGACGCTGACCATCGGCGGGAGCTTCGACGCGATGGCCGCCGCGTGGGGCCTTGCCGATGGGGACGGTAAGTCCACCTGGCGCGGGCTCGACGTCGGATCCCCGTTCGACCACGCCAAGTCCGGGATCCTGTACGTGGCCAAACATCTGCCGCCACCCGGGCGGGACGGCACCGGATCCCCGGCCCAACTCGACGAGATCGAGGCGTTGATCAACGCCGCGGGCGGGCGCACCCTGGGTCTGTTCTCATCGATGCGTGCGGCGAAGGCGACAGCCGAGGTGATGGCCGAACGCCTTTCGACGCCGGTGCTGTGTCAGGGGCAGGACACCACCGCCGCGCTGGTGCAGCGGTTCGCCGATGACGAGGAGACCTCGCTGTTCGGCACGCTGTCGCTGTGGCAGGGCGTCGATGTGCCCGGCCCGACCCTGTCGCTGGTGCTGATCGACCGGATTCCGTTCCCCCGTCCCGACGATCCGCTGCTCACCGCCCGCCAGCGGGCCATCGCGGCGCGCGGCGGCAACGGGTTCATGGCCGTGGCGGCCAGCCATGCCGCGCTGCTGCTGTCCCAGGGGGCGGGCCGACTGCTGCGCCGCGTCGATGACCGCGGAGTGGTCGCGGTGCTCGATTCCCGGATGGCCACCGCCCGCTACGGCGGATACCTGCGCGCGTCGCTGCCCCCGTTCTGGGCGACCACCGATCACGAGCGGGTGATCGCCGCGCTGCAGCGCCTCCGAGCCTGAGTTCATTCCCCGGGTCGCTGCGCTCCTGCCCGCCGGTACCCGATCCCCCGGTCGCTGCGCTCCTGCCCGCCGGATCAGCCAACGGCGAGCGCCGATCTTCACTATCCTGACAGCCGAAATGCACCCGTGCGGGCGCACCGAAAGGCGGGCACGTGAATCGACGGGGAACTACCCCACGGATCGCGGGTGCGGCGCTGACCGCCTGCATCGCGCTGCTGGTCAGCTCCTGCGCGCAGGAACTGCAGGGCACCGCGGTCTCGGTGTTCGCCGATCCGTTCCGGGTCGCCGGCCTGCCCGCAACCGACGGCCCGACCGGGCTGCGCGATGACGCAGCCGAGCCCACCCGCGAGGTGACCGATACCGACGGCGGCGAGATCGACAATTTGGCGGCCAGCTCGGTCAGTGATATCGAGGAGTTCTGGGAGACCGCCTACAGCGAGACCTTCGATGAAGCGTTCACCCCGGTCTCGGACCTGATCTCCTGGGACGCAGACGGTTTCGACGGTGTCTTCTGCGATACCGAAACCTACAACCTCGTCAACGCCGCTTTCTGCCATGAGGACGAGACGATCGGCTGGGACCGCGGAGTGCTGCTTCCGTCGTTGCGCCGCGCCAACGGCGATATGGCCGTCACCATGGTGCTGGCCCACGAATACGGGCACGCCGTGCAGCGACAGGCCGGGCTGGTCACCAGGTCGACACCGACGCTGGTGTCCGAGCAGCAAGCCGACTGCCTGGCCGGGGTGTACATGCGATGGGTCGCCGAAGGCAACTCACCGCGGTTCACCCTGTCCACCGGTGACGGACTGAACAATCTGCTGGCCGCGATGATTGCGTTCCGCGATCCACTGCTCAACGAGGGTGACTCCGAGGCCGACGACGATGAACACGGTTCGGCGTTCGAACGGGTGTCGGCGTTCCAGTTCGGCTTTACAGACGGGGCCGGGTCCTGCGCCACGATGGATCCGGCCGAGATCAAGCAGCGTCGCGGCGATCTTCCGGTGTTGTTGCCGGAGAACCAATCCGGTGAACTACCGATCACCGAGGACTCGGTGCGCTCCGTCGTCGACGCGATGGACATTCTGTTCGAACCGGCCCAGCCACCCGAGCTGACCTTCGACGACCCGCAGGACTGCCCGGACGCCGATTCCGATGCGCCGGTGACGTTCTGTCCGGCCACCAACACCATCGCGGTCGATCTGCCCGCTCTCGAGCTACTCGGCGCGCAATCCGATGACGAGGACACCGGTCTGTCCACCGGGGACAACACCGGGTATTCGGTGCTGGTTTCGCGGTACATGCAATCGCTTCAGCATCAGCACGGCGGTGTCGCGTTGAACACCGCGCAGGCCGCACTGCGCACCGCGTGCCTGACCGGGGTCGCGACGGCCAAGATGGTCGACGAGGTCAACACCCCCGATGGCAACACCATCCAGCTGACGGCAGGCGATGTGGACGAGGCAATTTCGGGCATCCTGCTCAACGGACTGGTCGCCAGTGATGTCAATGGCGAATCGGTGCCCTCGGGCTTCTCCCGGATCGACGCCTTCCGGGTCGGTGTCCTCGGCGAAAGCGAGCGCTGCTTCAAGCGCTTCCCGTGATCCCCGGTAAGAGTCAGACCACCTTCGTCTGACCGTAATAGGCCAGTACCGCATCCGATTCGTCGGTGGACCGGGTCAGGAGCGCATAGGACCGGATGAACGACTGGCCCACGCACCCGTCGATCTTGACCTGAAAATTGTTGACCAGCACCCAGGGGTTGGCACCCCTGAACTCCTTCTCCGCCACCGGAACCATGTTGATGATGCCCGGTTTGAGGCCGATGGCCGCACCGCCGGTGACGGGGGTCGTCAGCACCGGTATCAACCCGTCGAGCGCCGGGGACCCCACGTCGACGCCGGCCAGGCCGACGGACGGGGAGATACCCGCCGTGCCGGTGATGGTGACACCGTTGGAGGTGCTCATATCGATGCCGCAACCGATCTGATAGCCGACCTCCAGCACGCCCTCCGGGATTTCGTTGCCGTCGGGTCCGGCGATCTTCCCGATGAAGGTACCGCCGACGACATAACTGCGCGACGACAACGCAGTGGTCAACGGTGCGGAAACCAGCTGGGTCTCATTGGTCGCCGACAGTGTCAGTGTCCACCCGTCCGGGGTTTCGGTGCTGGCAGGGGGTGGGGAGTACACCAGACCGTGCAGTTGTGGTTGTGGTTCGGGCGCCGGCGGGGGCGCCATGGCGACGGGTTGCATGACGGGGGTCAGTGGTGGTTCCAGCGCCGGATCGATGGCGGGTGCGAACACCGGATCGACATCGGGCTCGTTGGGATCGGTGCCCGGGTCACCGGCGGCGACGGGTGCGCACAACACCGCGGCTGCCATCACCACGGTGAACACCGCAAATGGCCGCGACACGGCAAACCCCTCGTAAGGCACCTCGAGGAACTTACATCGCCTATGTAACTGTCCGGCCACGACAAGGACACGGCCGGTAGGGAATCCGGCGGGGGCACGCAGGGAAACCGATCGCGTCAGCCGACCGGCAACCGCAACACGTAGCCCGCTTCCAGCGCGACCCACAGTGCTGTTCCGGCGCGCCCGCCGTGTTCGATGGCCATCCCGTGCGGTTCACTTCCCGCCGGAAGGTCGATGGTCGTCGCCTCACCGTCCGCGCTGACCCGGGCGATCTGGTCGGCACCCCACAGACTCACCCACACGCCGCCGGACGGGTCCGCTACGACGGCGTGCGGCTTGCCGGGCAGGTCGAGTTCCTGGATGGCCTCGTCGGTCGGGATCCGGCCGAGTTTGTCGGCGTGGATCTCGGTGAACCAGACGGCGTCATCGTGCGTCGCCGTGATACCCACCGGACCGGACCGCGGCGTCGGCACCTCGCGCTTGCGCAGCGCACCGGAGGGCTCGAGCCGTCCGATGGCATTGGCCTGGTTGAGGGTGAACCAGAGCGCACCGTCGGGTCCCGCGGCGATCATCGACGGCATGCCGCCGGGCGCGGCCACCTCGGTGACGGTTCCGTCGAGATCCAGCCTCCCGATCGTGCCTGCGTTCATCGTGGTGAACCACAACGCGCCGCCTGGACCGGAGGTGATACCGAAAGGTCCACTGCCGGAAGCTAATCCAACCGTACTGCGTTCTCCGTCAGTGGTGATGCGACCGATCCGGTCATCTCCGGAGCGGGTGAACCACAATGCGCCGTCCGGGCCCGCGGTGATGATCGAGGGCCTGCTGCCGGGCGCGATGTCGAACAGATCCAGATCGCCCTTATCGGTGACCCGGGCGATCTGCCCGCTGTGCACGAGCGTCACCCAGAGGGCGCCGTCCGGTCCCGCCGCCAGCGCGTACGGCCCACCGGCGACCTCGACTTCGACTATCCCGCCCGTACTCACGCCAGCGTGACCAGTGCCAGCTCGTTCGCCCCGGCCAGCAGCCGGTGATGCGGCAGTACCCGCACGGTGTAGCCCACCGGCCCGGCCACCGGCAACGGTGTGGTCGTCGAGAAGATCTGGTTGCCGCCGGCCGTCCCGGTGTGCGTCATCGCCACCGCGACCGGATCCTTCAGATCATCGGCCGTATCGACGCGACCGATGACGGCCTGCACGACGACCTCGTCGGGTGCCATCCCGGCCAGATACACCGATGCGGTGAGGGTCAGCTCGCTGCCGATCAACGGGGTGTCGGGCAGTCCGTAGCTGTCCACATCGGTGACCTGGATCTTCGGCCACTCCTCCTGCGCCCGCTGCCGGTAGGCGGCCAGTTGGCGGGCCGCACCGAAGGGCACACCGGTGGAATCGCTGCCGGGTTCGATGGTGGCGCGCAGCGATCGGGCGGCGGGGGCGTAGTACTTCACCGTGTAATCCCGCACCATGCGCGAGGCCAGCACCTTGGGGCCCAACGCCTGCAGGGTGTGGCGCACCATCTCGACCCACCGCGCCGGTACGCCGTCCTCGTTGCGGTCGTAGAACCTGGTGGTCACCGAGGACTCCAGCAGGTCATAGAGCGCGCCGGCCTCGATATCATCGCGGCGGCTCTCATCGGTCAGGCCGTCGGCCGTCGGTATCTCCCAACCGTTCTCGCCGTCGTACCACTCATCCCACCAGCCGTCCCGGATGGACAGATTCAGCCCACCGTTCAGCGCGCTCTTCATCCCCGAGGTTCCGCAGGCCTCCAGCGGGCGCAACGGGTTGTTCAGCCATACATCGCAGCCCCAGTACAGCAACCGGGCCATCGACATGTCGTAATCGGGCAGGAAGGCGATCCGGTGCCGCACGTCAGCCCGGTCGGCGAACCTCACGATCTGCTGGATCAAGGCCTTACCGCCGTCATCGGCGGGGTGCGATTTACCCGCGACGATCAGCTGCACGGGCCGGTCGGCGTCGAGCAGCAGCCGCTCCAGCCGGTCCTGGTCGCGCAGCATCAACGTCAACCGTTTGTAGGTGGGCACCCGGCGGGCGAACCCGACGGTCAGCACCTGCGGGTCGAATGCCGTTGCGATCCATCCTAATTCGGCTTCGGACGCGCCGCGCTCCAGCCAGGATCGGCGCAGCCGCGCACGCACATCGTCGATGAGCAGCCCCCGCAGCTCAGAGCGGATCCGCCACAGGTGCGCGGGGTCGACCTGTTCGAGCTTCTGCCAGGTGTCGGCCTCGCTGAGGGAACCGAGGTCATCGCTGCCGATCAGTTCGCGGGCCAGATCCACCCACTGCGGCGCCGCCCACGTGGGCGCGTGCACACCGTTGGTGATCGAACCGATCGGCACCTCGGCCGCATCGAAACCCGGCCACAGCTCGTTGAACATCCCCCGACTCACCCGCCCGTGCAAAAGCGATACCCCGTTGGCGCGCTGGGCCAGCCGCAGACCCATGTGGGCCATGTTGAACTTCGACGGGTCGTCCTCGGCACCGAAGGCGATCACCCGGTCCAGCGGTACTCCGGGCAGGAGCCGCGAACTCGCCTCCGACGCTCCGAAATAGCGATGCACCATGTCCACCGGGAACCGGTCGATTCCCGCGGGCACCGGAGTATGGGTGGTGAAGACCGTCGAGGAGCGCACCACCGTGAGGGCGGTGTCGAAATCCAGGCCCGCGTCGATGAGCTCACGGATCCGCTCCACACCGAGGAAGCCGGCGTGGCCCTCGTTCATGTGGAACACCTCCGGCGCGGGCAGTCCCTCCACCTCGGTGTACGCCCGGATGGCCCGGACACCGCCGACCCCGGCCAGGATCTCCTGCTTGATGCGGTGCTCCTGATCGCCACCGTAGAGCCGATCGGTCACCCCGCGCAGATCATGCGAGTTCTCGCCGATATCGGAATCGAGCAGCAGCAACGGGATTCGGCCCACCTGCGCGATCCAGACGTGTGCGAACAGCTGGGCGCCGTCGGGCATCGCCAGCTCGATGAGCACGGCCCGGTCCGCACTGTCGGTGAGCAGACGCAGTGGCAGCCCCTGCGGATCCAGCGACGGGTACGTCTCGTGCTGCCAGCCGTCCGCGGTCAACGACTGCCGGAAGTAGCCCGATCGGTAGTAGAGGCCCACCGCGATCAGTGGCAATCCCAGATCGGACGCGGACTTCAGATGATCGCCGGCGAGGATGCCCAGGCCGCCGGAGTAGTTCGGCAACACCTCGGCCACCCCGAACTCCATCGAGAAGTACGCGATGCCGTTCGGTAGCTCCACCCCGTCCCCAGTCTGCTGCTGGTACCACAGGGGCCGGCTCAGATAGTCGTCCAGATCCGCGGCGAGGCCATCGACCCTCGCCAGGAATCCCCCGTCACCCGCGAGCTCGTCGAGGCGTTGGGGACTGACCGCTCCGAGCAACGCCACCGGATCCGCGCCGACCTGATCCCACAGCTTCCCGTCGATCGCCGCGAACAGGTCCTGCGTCGGTGTGTGCCATGACCAGCGCAGGTTGACCGACAGTTTCTCCAGGGCGGCCAGCCGTTCGGGAAGGTGGGCTCGGACGGTGAATCTACGGAGCGCTTTCACACGCGCTCACCTTACTGATAGATCCGCGCCGAGCGCCGTCGCAAACGGTGGCGCAAGTGTCGTCTGGATCACCGGACTGACGTCATCTCGCACCACGATGTGTCCCGGACACTACGGTGGGTACTCAGGGTCGGTAACAGGCGCGTCCAGGCAAAACTAAGACCAGACGGACTGCGGTCACCGAAAGCGGCGGCCGCACCGAGTGAGGAGATTGGTGCGTGACCGGTCGGATCGAGATCGACGACGTCGCACCCGCGCTATCCGGCGGACGATTCCCCGCGAAGGCGGTGGTCGGTGAAGTGGTGCCGGTGAACGCGACCGTATGGCGAGAGGGTCACGACGCCGTGGCCGCCACCCTGGTGGTGCGCTATCACGGCACCGCCTACCCCCGGTTGGTCGAGGACCCGCCCGGCACTGCACCGGAGCCCCCGCCACCGGTCACCCCACCGCGGATCAAACCGCTGCTGCTGCCCATGTCGGCGGGTGTCACCCCGGACGTCCTGTACGGACAGTTCACCCCCGACCAGGTCGGGTTGTGGACCTACCGCGTCGACGGCTGGGGTGATCCGATCGCCACCTGGCGGCGCGGTGTCACCGCCAAGCTCGAGGCCGGCCAGGGCGAGACCGAACTGTCCAATGACCTGTTGGTCGGCGCGCGGCTGCTGGAGCGGGCAGCGACCGGGGTGCCCCGCCAGGAACGCCACCCCTTGCTGGAGGCCGCGGCAGAGCTGCGCGAACCCGGCGACCCGCTGACCCGCGCGGGAGCCGCCCTGTCCCCCGCCATCGGCGATCTGTTGCACCGATATCCGCTACGCGAACTGCTCACCAGGGGTGAGCAGTTCGGTGTGTGGGTGGACCGGCCCCAGGCCCGGTTCTCCGCCTGGTACGAGCTGTTCCCACGGTCCACCGGCGGCTGGGACAGCGAAGGCAGGCCGGTGCACGGCACGTTCGCCACCGCGGCCAAGGATCTGCCCCGGGTCGCCCGGATGGGCTTCGACGTGGTGTACCTGCCTCCGATCCACCCGATCGGCAGGGTGCACCGCAAGGGACCCAACAACTCGGTGACCGCCGCGGACGGCGATGTCGGCTCCCCGTGGGCGATCGGCAGCGCCGAGGGCGGCCATGACGCCGTGCATCCGGACCTTGGCACGGTGGAGGACTTCGATGACTTCGTCGCCGCCGCGGCCGATCAGGGGCTGTCCGTCGCACTGGACCTGGCGCTGCAATGCGCGCCGGATCACCCCTGGGCGAAGGCGCATCCGGAATGGTTCACCGTGCTGCCCGACGGCACCATCGCCTACGCCGAAAACCCGCCGAAGAAGTACCAGGACATCTATCCGATCAACTTCGACAACGACCCGGCTGGCATCTACGCCGAGGTGCTCCGCGTCGTTCGGTACTGGATATCGCACGGGGTCAAGATCTTCCGAGTCGACAACCCGCACACCAAACCGCCGAACTTCTGGGCGTGGCTGATCGGCAAGGTCAAGAACGAAGACCCCGATGTGCTGTTCCTCGCCGAGGCGTTCACCCGCCCCGCCCGGTTGTTCGGGCTGGCGAAACTCGGCTTCACCCAGTCGTATTCGTACTTCACCTGGCGCACCGCCAAGTGGGAGCTGACCGAATACGGCGAGCAGATCGCCGAGTACGCCGACTGCGCCCGGCCCAACCTGTTCGTCAACACCCCGGACATCCTGCATGAGAGCCTGCAGCACGGGGGGCCCGGCATGTTCGCCATCAGAGCCGTCCTGGCCTCGACATTCAGTTCGGTGTGGGGGGTGTACTCCGGTTTCGAGCTCTTCGAGCACCAAGCGGTGCGGGAGGGCAGCGAGGAGTACCTGAATTCGGAGAAGTATGAACTTCGTCCGCGCGATTTCGAGGCCGCGCTGGCCTCGGGTCAGTCGTTGGAGCCGTTCATCGGACGGCTCAACGAGATCCGGCGGTTGCACCCCTCGCTGGAGCAGTTGCGCACCATCACGTTCCACAGCGTCGACAACGACGCACTGCTGGCCTACAGCAAGTTCGATCCGGTGACCGGCGACTGCGTCCTGGTGGTGGTGACGCTCAACCCGTTCGGCCCCGAGCAGGGCACGATATGGCTGGACATGGCCGCCCTCGGGATGGAGCCCTACGACCGGTTCTGGGTGCGCGATGAGATCACCGGCGACGAATACCACTGGGGCCAGGCCAATTACGTGCGCCTGGAACCGAGTCGCGCGGTCGCGCACATCCTCAACATGCCGTTGATCCCGTATGACTCTCGACTGAAACTATTGCGGAGGGAATGAGAACTTTGACTCAAACCAACCCGACCACCAGCACCCACCTGCGTCCCGCCGACAACGACCTGCACCGGCTGGTCGCCGGCCAGCACCATGACCCGCACGCCATCCTGGGCGCGCACGAATACGGTGACCACACCGTCATCCGGGCGTTGCGCCCGCACGCCGAGTCGGTGACCGCCCTCATCGGCGGCGAACGTCACCCCTTCACCCACGTGGAGGCGGGCCTGTTCGCCGTCGCGGTGCCGTTCACCGACCTGGCCGACTACCGCCTCGAAGTGCAGTACCCCGACGCACCGGCCATCACCACCGCCGACCCGTACCGGTTCCTGCCGACGCTGGGCGAGATCGACCTGCACTTGTTCGCCGAGGGCCGACACGAGCGGCTCTGGGAGATCCTGGGTGCGCACCCGCGCAGCTTCACCACCCCCGACGGGGTCGTCGAGGGCTACTCGTTCGCGGTGTGGGCGCCGAATGCCAAGGGCATCAGCCTGATCGGTGAGTTCAACCATTGGGACGGCGGCGCGGCACCTCTGCGCGTCCTCGGCTCCACCGGGGTCTGGGAAGTGTTCTGGCCCGGATTCCCCGAGGACGGGCTCTACAAATTCCGCATCCACGGTATCGACGGATCGGTGACCGACCGTGCCGATCCGTTCGCGTTCGCCGCGGAGGTGCCACCGCGGACCGCGTCGAGGGTCTCCGTCAGCGACTACACCTGGAATGACGACGAGTGGATGGCCGGGCGCGCATTGCGCAACCCGGTGTTCGAGCCGATGAGCACCTACGAGGTGCACCTGCTGTCCTGGCGGCCCGGGCTGACCTACCGCGAATTGGCGGTCGAACTCACCGAGTACGTCGTCGAGCACGGTTTCACCCATGTCGAGATGCTGCCCGTGGCAGCGCATCCCTTCAGTGGCTCCTGGGGTTATCAGGTGACGTCGTACTATGCGCCGTCGCCGCGCCTGGGCAGCCCCGACGATCTGCGCTACCTGATCGACACCCTGCACCAGGCGGGTATCGGCGTGATCATCGACTGGGTGCCCGCGCACTTCCCGAAGGACGCATGGGCGCTCGGCCGCTTCGACGGGACCGCGCTCTTCGAGCACTCCGACCCTCGGCGCGGTGAGCAACTCGACTGGGGTACCTACGTTTTCGACTTCGGCCGGCCCGAGGTCCGGAACTTCCTGGTGGCCAATGCGCTGTACTGGCTCCAGGAGTACCACGTCGACGGCCTGCGGGTCGATGCCGTGGCATCGATGCTGTACCTGGACTATTCGCGCCCGGCGGACGGCTGGACACCGAACATCCACGGCGGCCGCGAGAACTTGGAGGCCGTGCAGTTCCTGCAGGAGATGAACGCGACGGTGCACAAGGTGACCCCCGGCATCGTGACGATTGCCGAGGAATCGACATCGTGGCCGGGTGTGACACGCCCGACCAACCTTGGCGGCCTTGGCTTCTCGATGAAGTGGAACATGGGCTGGATGAACGACACGCTGGAGTTCATCAGCCGTGATCCGATCCACCGCAGCTACCACCATCACGAGCTGACCTTCTCGCTGCTCTACGCCTTCAGCGAGAACTTCGTGCTACCGATCAGCCATGACGAGGTGGTGCACGGCAAGGGCACGCTGTGGACGCGGATGCCGGGCAACGACCACAACAAGGCGGCCGGCCTGCGCAGCCTGCTGGCCTACCAGTGGGCGCACCCGGGCAAGCAACTGCTCTTCATGGGCCAGGAATTCGGCCAGCGTGCCGAGTGGTCCGAAGATCGGGGGCTGGACTGGTACCAGCTGGGCGAGGAGAGCTTCTCCACCGGCGTCTCCCGGCTGGTCACCGATATCAACGGGCTCTACCGCAGCCGGCGGGCCCTGTGGTCACGCGATACGGTGCCCGACGGCTACTCCTGGATCGACGCCAACGACTCGACCAACAACGTGCTGAGCTTCCTGCGCTTCGGCGACGACGGTTCGGCGCTGGCATGCGTGTTCAACTTCTCGGGCAACGAGCATGCGCAGTACCGGCTGGGTTTGCCGCAGGCCGGCACCTGGCGGGAAGTGCTCAACACCGACGCCACCATCTACAACGGTGCGGGTATCGGCAACCTGGGCGCGGTGGAGGCGACCCCCGAGCCGTGGCACGGCCGTCCGGCGTCCGCGGTGATGGCGTTGCCGCCGCTGGCCGCGCTCTGGTTCGAACTGGACCAGTAAACCTACGAACCAGTCGCGAATGGCCGCTATTTCCTAGTGGCGTGTCCCACAATTATTCGTCAGTGAATTGATATGATTTCGGGCATGAGCAAACCCGTGCCTGCATTGACACTGACCGATGGACAGCGCGAGGTGTTGGAGTCGTTGGCTCGGTCGCAGTCCGG
>JBPPMV010000423.1:0-2015 GCA_051306235.1 Mycobacterium sp.
ACCGGGTCGAACCATGTCGAGGTACCCACCATCCGGTCGGCCAGCCCGAGGCTCAACAGGATCTCGGTGGAGGCCTGATACAGCGAGACCGCCCGCCGCGGTGCGTGTTCGAAGGTGACCTCTACGCCGCAGTTTTGCAGTGTCAGAGGGTAACTGGTGGCGTCGGGGTGGTCGGCCTGCGACGGCGCAGGCGCAGGCGTCTCGGTTCGGCTACACGCGGTCACGAGGAGCAAAAGGGATACAAGCGTGATGAATGCACGCACGGCGGTGACTTCCTTCGGTGCAGGGCCCAGGCGCGGAGCCGTCGACGGTTCAGCGACCGCAGGCATTCGGGCTCAGAGGTCAGGCCTCATACCGTTGCGCGTCAGCTCCGGGTTCTCACCGGATTTCCCTGCAGGTCAGCACCCGCACTCTACCGCTTGCACCTCATCGTGGATTCCGCCACATCGGATACATGACGGGACCTCCGTCGGGCAGCTCGATCTCCCCGGTCACCTCGAAACCGAACCGCTGGTAGTAGCCGATGTTGTCGGGATTGCTCGACTCCAGATACGCCGGTGCGAATTCGTCGTCGCAACGGTCCAGCCGGGACCGCATCAAGGCGTGCCCGAGGCCGGATCCGCGCACCTGCGGGTCGCTGCCGATGACCCCCAGATACCAGTGTGGCTCCTCGGGGTGCTCGTGTTTCATGAGTTCGGTGATCCGCATACCGCGACGCACCGCGGTGCCGAACGTCAGCAGCATGCTCGGCGCGGCACGCAACTCCTCGACGGTGGTGTGTTGCCACTTGCCCGGCGGATCCCACAGTGCCGCGGCGCCGATGGTCGTCCCTACCGACGCGACCTCGACACCACCGTGCGCCAGGTGGTGATGGCGGGTCAGTGCTGCGAACAGCTTGTGCAGCTTGCGCCGCCGGGCCTGCGCGTCGGGCAACAGCCACATCATCACCGGATCGTCGAAGAACGCCCGGCCCAGCGCGTGCGACAGCGCGGGGATATCGGCTCGCGCCGCGGGCCCCACCGCGATGTCGTCGGAGTTGCTCACGCCCTCTATTCAGCCCTGAGTGATGTAGGCCTGCAAGTGCTCCTGGCTGGATTCCAGCTCCTGCATACGGGTCTTGACGACATCACCGATGCTGACGATCCCGGCCAGCCTGCCGTTTTCGATGACCGGGATGTGGCGCACCCGGTTGTGGGTCATCGCCGCACTGAGACTGTCCACCGAATCCCCGGGTGAACAGAACACCAGGTGCCTGGTCATGATCTCGCTCACCGGACGGGCCAACAGGTCGGCACCCAGTTCATGCAGTTTGTGCACCACATCGCGCTCGGACACGATGCCGACGGGTCCATCCGGACCGACGACGACCATCGCCCCGATATTGCGGTCGACCAGACCGGTAAGCAGGACCGCCACCGGCGTCTCGGGCGTGATCGTCGCGACGGCGGCGCCCTTGCCCTTCAGCACATCGGCGATACGCATGGCACCCTCCTGAAGCAGAATGTGATCCCGGACACATTCCAGGCTACGTCCGATCGGCACCCGATTGGCGCATTGTGCGGAACCGACACCGATATCCGCGGTATATCTGACCCATGATCGAGGTGACGCTCCTGGGCACCGGCAGCCCCATCCCCGACCCCGACCGGGCCGGCCCGTCGACACTGATCCGCGCGGGAGGCCAAACCTTCCTCGTCGACTGCGGTCGCGGGGTCCAGCAGCGACTGGCCGCCGCCGGATCCGCGGCCAACGTGCTGAGCGCACTGCTGCTCACCCATCTGCACAGCGATCACATCGCCGACCTGGGCGATGTGATCATCACCCGTTGGATCAGCATGTTCACACCCCATCCCGCACCGCTGCAGATCATCGGTCCGCCGGGGACAGCGCAGGTCGTCGACGCCATGCTGGCGGCCTTCGGCCATGACATCGGCTACCGCATCGCCCACCACGCAGATCTCACCGAACCACCGGCCGTCGAGGTGCACGAATACACCGAGGGCGTGGTGTGGGAC
>JBPPMV010000424.1:0-3059 GCA_051306235.1 Mycobacterium sp.
GCGGCAGTACCTGCGGAGCTCTGGCATCCAGCGACTCCCCGCAGGGCTGTTGAGCCTGGGATCGGCGCTCGGCGGGGCACTGTGCCTGGCAGTGCTGACGATGGACGTCGCACACGTCACCGGCCAACTCGATCTCATGCGTGCCGTCCAACCAGCCTACGAACCGCTCTCTCTGCTCGCGTTCCTATTCCTATGCGCGGGCTTCGCCGTGCAGCCAGCCGTCCGTCGCGCGCAGCATGACCTGCGCCGGAAGCGCACCGCCGGCCTCGCGACGCAGTTGGAGCCTCTGTGGAAGCGGGCGTCCCTCGTGCGGCCTGGGCTGAGCCAAGCAGACCCGCTCGCTGCGGGCGCGGATGACCCGGAGAGCCGTCTACACCGAGAGATCGTTGAGATCCGTGACGCGATGATCGACCCGCGCGTCACCTTCGACATCAGCGCAGCTGAGCGCGCGCTACTGGAGAGCGCCGAGCGCCACCTCCTCGGACTCGACACGAGGACGACACGGACCACCGCTTCACCAGTGACCCGGGTCGACGACGGGGGCAGCTCGTGATCCGTCGGGTCGCACTAGGTACCGGACTCGTTGCGGCAGCCGCGCTGGGTGTCGGCTGGGTGATCGCGCGGCGGCTGACAGCCCCCAGCACGCGACGATACGACTTGACCGTCCGCAAGGTGGAGCACGACGGCGACGGCTGTCTCATCGTGCTCGACCGAACCCAGCAGACTACCGCCAAAGGCATTTACAACCTGTGGTTCGAGAACGGAGGTTGGGCGCAACTCTCCGCGGACGTGCTCGACCGTGGACCGACCCTGATCGCGCGACAGGTGACGAGCACTGCACCGGAACTCACTCTCAGGGCTGGCGATCGCTTCTCGTGGAGCGGAATCTACTACGCGACCCCCCACGACTCCGGCCTCCACGCACACGACATCACCATCGACACCCCCGCGGGGCCTGCCCCCGCCTGGCGCATCGACGGCGACAGCGCCCGATCGACGTGGGCGATCCACATACATGGCCTCGGCAGCGTCCGAGCCGGGACACTTCGCGGTGTGCTCGCCGCAACCGACCGCGGCTACACCTCGCTCGTCATCACCTACCGAGCCGACGGCGAAGGCCCGAGAGGCGGCAACGGCCGGTCAACCCTCGGCTTCACCGAGACCGACGACGCCGAGGCCGCCATCGAGTACGCGATGCGGCACGGAGCCCGACAGGTCGTGCTCTTCGGATGGTCGATGGGTGCCGCCATCGCGCTCCAGCTCGCTCACCACTCGCCGCATCGCCGCAGTGTCGCAGGTCTGGTGCTCGACGCACCCGTGCTCGACTGGGGCGAAGTCATGAAAGCGAACTGCACCCGCAGCGGACTCCCCGCAGCCGCGGGCAGCCTCGCGATCCCGTGGCTGACGATCCGCCCGCTGGCTCGCATGATCGGTCTGCCCGAGCGTATCCCGCTCCGATCCTTCGACTGGACGTCCCGTGCCGAGGAACTCACCACCCCCACGCTCATCCTCCACGGCATCCGCGACGACTCTGTACCGATACGGCTCTCACAAGCACTCCGAGATTCTCGGCCCGGCCTTGTTTCGCTAGAGGTCTTCGAAGCAGGACACACGCTCTCGTGGAACTCCGACCCCGACCGATGGCAGAGCGCGGTGATCGGCTGGCTCGCCGGGCACGTGCCGGGTCTGCATCAGTAACGGTGTCTCCGGCGATTTCATTAGTAGGTCTCCGCGGGCGGCCAGCGGTCGGTGAAGGTGATGGCGAATGCGTTGAGGGCTGGCTTCCACCCGCATCGTCCATCGGGCTCGTCCCGCACCGGTCGGGTCGAGTGATCTGGTCGGGAATGTCCTCGCGCCCGCACCGCGCGCCGGTACCGCGCGCTGAGGGATTCGATCGTGTTTGTGGAGCAGATCACCTTGCGGATCTCGAGGTCGTAGTCCAGGAACGGTGTCTACCCACGCAGCTACGCGACTACAGCCCGCGGCGGGCAGCGTCGAGGCGTTCCACTTCTGCCGGGGCGCAGTCCTTCACGGCGTCCCGGGTGACCAGGAGGAGGGATGAGGCGGTCGCGGTCTCATCGTCGATGGGAAACCGGCCGACCGGGTACCGTGCCGAGAACGCGATGATGAGGTCGACATCCGACTCGATGATGCCCAGGTTAGGCGCGGCTTCGAGGCATTGTGCGCCGATATCGTGGAGCGCGTTGTGGATCACCTGAACATCGGCGGTCGGAGCAGTGCTGGTGGGACCGTAGGCGGTGGCGCCGACCCACATGTCCTCGGACGTGGGTGCGGGGCTGGAGACCATGACTGCCAGGATCACGGCGAAAGCTATCGGCGGGACGGTGATCGCAACGATCAGCGGCCAGTGGGGGCATCTGTGCTGGGGCGCGGCGTTCCTCATATTGGCAGTACCGTCCCGCCGATGAGCGCCTGCAGTGAGTACAGGATGGTTGTCCAGACGCCAGTGACCATGAATACCCCGATCGCGATCATGGTCACCCCGCCGACAATGTTGATTGCCCGGATGTGGCGGCGCAGGAACGCTACCGTGGTTGTAGCCCAGCCCAGCCCGGCGGCGAGCAGGAGGAAGGGCAGGCCGAGGCCGACGCTGTAGACCGCGGTGAGGAGTGCGCCGCGGAGGGCGGTGCCGGTGCCGATGCTGAGGGCGGAGATCGCGGCGAGCGTCGGGCCGAGGCACGGGGTCCAGCCGAGGCCGAACACGATGCCCAGCAACGGGGCGCCGGCGAGTCCGGTCCGTGGAGTGATCGATAGTTTCGCGGTGCGTTGGAAGAGCCGGAACATGCCGATGAACACCAGGCCCATGATGATGACAACCACGCCGAGGATCCGGGTCAGGAGATCCTGCCAGCGGATGAGCCAGCTGCCGAGGGTACCGAAGGCGGCTCCATAGGCAACGAACACCAAAGCGAAGCCGAGGATGAACAGGCCGACGCCGATCACCGGGCGCCACCGTGAGGTGGTTCCCGATGAGCCGGTGACGTAGCCGAGATATCCGGGGACGAGGGGAAGCACACACGGCGTGACCTGCCCCCGGT
>JBPPMV010000425.1:0-3258 GCA_051306235.1 Mycobacterium sp.
GCTGGCGGCAGGCCTTGCCGCGGTCTTCGCGGTTTTCGCCCTTGGCACGGTCCGAGGCGGAATCGGGCCGGGAAACAAGGCAGGAAGCAGGGAAGGGCGCTTGACGGACGGCGGCGAGGCTCCCTAATTCACGCCATGGCCGGCCCCGACATGACGATCCTCCTCTGCGCGCCGCGCGGCTTCTGCGCCGGCGTCGACCGCGCAATCCAGATCGTCGAGGAGGCGCTGGTGCGCTATGGGGCGCCGGTCTATGTGCGCCACGAGATCGTGCACAACCGCTACGTGGTGGACACCCTGGCCAAGGCCGGCGCGGTCTTCGTCGAGCGGACCGATGAGGTGCCCGAGGGCGCCATCGTGGTCTTCTCCGCGCACGGTGTCGCACCGACGGTCCACGTCGAGGCCGCCGAACGCAATCTGCGCACCATCGACGCCACCTGCCCGCTGGTGACCAAGGTGCACAACGAGGCCAAGCGGTTCGCCCGCGACGATTACGACATCCTGCTCGTCGGCCACGAAGGCCACGAAGAGGTCGTCGGCACCGCCGGTGAGGCGCCCGATCACGTCCAGGTCGTCGACAACCCGGACGCCGTGGACAAGGTTGTCGTACGCGATCCGAACAAGGTCATCTGGCTGTCGCAGACCACGCTGAGCGTCGACGAGACCATGGAGACCGTGCGGCGACTGCGGGAGAAGTTCCCGACGCTGCAGGATCCGCCCAGCGATGACATCTGCTACGCCACCCAGAACCGGCAGGTTGCGGTGAAGGCGATGGCGCCCGAATGCGAGCTGGTGATCGTCGTCGGCTCGAAGAACTCGTCGAACTCGGTGCGCCTGGTCGAGGTGGCCCTCGGCGCCGGATCGCAGAGCTCCTACCTGGTGGATTACGCCGACGATATCGACCCGGCCTGGTTCTCCGGGGTCACCACGGTCGGTGTGACCTCCGGTGCGTCGGTGCCCGAGATCCTGGTGCGCGGTGTGTTGGACCGACTCGCCGAGTACGGCTACGGCACTGTGCAGCCCGTGACCACGGCCAACGAGACACTGGTGTTCACGCTGCCCCGAGAGATCCGTCCGCCGCGCCGATAACGGGGTACGTTCGAGCCCCGTGGCCCCCTTGCGACGCGTCATCCCGGCTGTCCTCTGTGTGCTCGTCCTGCTGCTCGCCGGTTGCAGTGACACCGAAGATCGGCTGACCGGGACCGTACAGGGTTTCGCCGACGCCCTCAGCCGTGCCGATGCCGCCGGTGCCGCGGCGTTGACCGATGACGAAGCGACCGCATCGGAGACCCTTGGTTCCCTGTTCGCCAGCCTCGGCGACTACATCGCGGTCACCGTCGGCGCCATCGAGGAGAAGGACGGCGCGGCGACGTTCACCCTCGATGCCACGTGGAAGCTCGGTCCCGAGAAGCGCAATGAGTGGACCTACTCCCGCAACGGGGCAGCGGTCGCCGACGGGGACGGCTGGAAGATTCGGTGGGATCCGGCAGCGGTCGCTCCGGGGCTGGACGCAGGGCCGCTGTCCTACTCCACGCTGGTTCCGCAGCCCGCGCCCCGCGTGCTGGACCGCACCGGCGCCGAGCTGCTCACCCAACACATCGTCACCCTGGTCGACGTGGCACCTGGAGCCGATCTCAATACCGTTGCCGCGCTTGTCAATCCGATCGAGCTGGGGATAACGGCCGAGTCGCTGACCCGCGACCTCACCGCGGCGGCAGGAAAACCGGTCACGGCGATCACCCTGCGCGCGGATGACCTGGCGCCCATCGAGGCGCAACTCGCGGCGCTGCCGAACGTGACGCTGCGTCCGCAGACCCGCCTGCTGGCCACCGATCGGGCACTGGCCTCGCCCACCCTGGTGGGGCTGTCCGGGCTGTGGCAGCAGCTCACCGACAGCGCGGGCGGCTGGGCGATCACGGCGCAGACGGACGCCGGCGCCGAGCGGGTCGGCGGGCAGGACCCCAAGGCGGTGGCCGATATCGCCAGCACCCTGGACATCGGGATGCAGCGTGCCGCCGAGAACGCGTTGGCGCCACTGCCGACCGCGGCGGCGATCGTGGCCATCCAGCCGTCCACGGGCAATGTGCTGGCCGTCGCGCAGAACGCGCCCGCCGACGCGCAGGGCGCCATCGCGCTGACCGGTCTGTATCCGCCCGGCTCGACCTTCAAGACGGTGACCGTGTCGGCGGCGTTGCAGGCCGGGCAGGTCACCCCCGACAGCATCGTCGGGTGCCCCGGCACCGAGAACATCGAGGGCCGCCAGATCCCGAACGATGACAACTTCGAGTTGGGTGACGTGCCGCTGCACACGGCGTTCGCGAAGTCCTGCAACACCACCATGGGGCGGCTCGCGGTCAACCTGCCACCGGATGGTCTGACCAGGGCCGCCGCTCAGCTGGGGCTGGGCATCGACTACACATCGCCGGGGATGACGACGGTGACGGGCTCGGTGCCGGTCGCCGATACCTCGGCGCTGCGGGTGGAAGAGGGCATCGGGCAGGGCCAGGTGACGGCGTCACCGTTCGGTATGGCGCTCGTCGCCGCGACGCTGGCCAACGGCTCGGTGCCCGCACCGACGATGGTCATCGGCGAGCCCGGTGTCGCCGACCCCGCCCCCGAACCGCTGCCGAGCGGGGTGGACGAGCAGGTGCGATCGATGATGCGGGAGACGATCACCGACGGCACCGCCACCGCGCTGCAGGACATCCCGGACATGCTCGGCAAGACCGGCACCGCCGAATATATCGACGACACACACGCGCACGGCTGGTTTGTCGGTATCCGCGGTGACCTCGCGCTGGCGGTGTTCGTCAACGACGCGGGTAGTTCCGGCCCCGCGGTGGAGGCGGCGGGCCGCCTGTTACGCGCGGTGCCCTGAGCCGGTCAGTACTGCTCGTCGCGGCGGTGGGTATTGCGCGGCCGGGTGCGATGCTCGGTGTGACGCTCCTCGTCGGTGCTGCGGTAGCGGACCCGTGAGACCGGGTGGTGGCTGCTGTCCGACGACGAACGACGCGGCCGGTCCGGATAGGGCTCCAGCCGGTCATCGGGGCGCCCGCCGTACTCGGCGGAGAAGCCGTCGTACCCCTCGGGCCGGGGCCGGCGGCGTGGCCGCTCATACGGGTCACCGGCGTCGTAGGTGCCGCGCGAGGGGGGTGGGGTGCGCCGGGGTTCACGCGGATCCCGGGGTTCGCGCGGGCGGCGCGGCTGGCGGCCCGGATCGATGGGCGGCTCGCCCTGGCGGCGCGGCCGGCCCGAGCGTTC
>JBPPMV010000426.1:0-26461 GCA_051306235.1 Mycobacterium sp.
TATCCGGGCAGTGGTCTGCTGCGCTACAAGCCGATGAGCTTCGACCGTGAGCAGGGCCTGCAGTGGAAGCTGCCGACGCTGGCGGACGTGCAGCGCGGCCGGCCCTAGGGCGCTACCCCGTTCGTCAGCGGTCGAATACCGACAGCGGCATCCGGTGCACCCGACGTCCCGTCATCACCTTGGCCGTGATGACGGCCAGGCGTGCCATTCCGCGATAGGTCGACGGGTTGAACATGGTGGGCCATTTGGTGCGGACCACGTTTTCCCCGAGCGGGCGCCCGGCGAACCGGTCGGACAGCCAGCGCAGCGCCATCGGCGCCGACATCGGGTGCAGCAGCAGGTGTTCGCTGAACATGTCCCGGTGGTAGGTCACATTGGCACCACCGGAGACGTAGGTCTCGGCGAGCTCGTCGATACCGTCGACCGAGATGATCTCGTCGTGTACGGCCTGGATGATCAGGACCGGCGGCGTGGGAACCGCGACACCGAGCTTGATATCGGCGAAGACGTGCTGCACCTCGGGGGACGACAGGATCTGCTCCAGCGGCTGATCGAGCATATCGCCCATATCTTTTCGCCACAGCCGCACGATGGCTTCCACTGTGGTCATGTGGTGCAACCGGTCGAGCAGGGCGCGGCCACTCTCATTGGCATGTTCGGCGATGATCCGCTGGAGTCCGGGATAGACATCGGCGAGGGCGGCGACGACGAGGGCGGGTAGCGCCGAGGCGAACGTGCCGTTGAGCTTGCGGAAGGTACGGCCCAGATCGCCCACCGGCGAGCCGAGCACGGCGCCGACGATGTTCAGCTCGGGGGCGTAGCTGCCGCTCATCTCGGCGGCCCAGGCACTGGCCAGGCCGCCTCCGGAATAGCCCCACAACCCGATCGGAGCTTTCGCCGACAGCGTCAGCTGCTCGGAACTCAGGGCGGCGCGCAGGCCGTCGAGCACCCGGTAGCCGGGTTCGTACGGGGTGCCCCAGCTGCCGTTGACGCCTTCATGGTCGGGCACCGACACCGCCCAGCCCTCGGCGATCGCGGCGGCGACGAGCAGCAGCTCGAACTGCGGCACCGAACCGGGAGCCACCGAATGCCGGCGCAGCGCATAGGACGGGAAGCAGCGCGAGGAAATGGCGTCGATGGCGCACTGGTAGCTGACCAGCGGGCAGACGCGTTCGGGGCCGCGCTCGGCGGGCATGACCACGGTGGTGGCGGCCGCTTCGGGCTTACCGTTCATATCCGTGGTCCGGTAGAGCAGCTGCACGGCGCGCACCTGCTGGGGGATCAGTCCCAGGAAGGCCAGTTCGACATCGCGGCTGCGCAGCACCGTGCCGGGGGTGGCGTGCTGGAAGCCGGCCGGGGCGATATAGAAGGGATCATCCTTGGGCAGCCGCGGGCGCCCGGAGCGGTCCAGCTCCTGGTGTGGGACGGCGCCGATCCAGTCGGCGTCCGGTGCGGCGGCAGAGCTGCCAAAGTCCATCCGGGCATTGTTGCCTAAGAGCGGTCTAAGAATCCAGTCCGACTCACCCAGGTGGGCGTAAAGCAGCAAATTCGTCGGTGACTCGATACCGGGATTCGGTGAACCGGTACAGCGCTGCCGGCCGCCCGCCGCTGCGCCCGGAAGCCGCGGTGGTTCCGGTCCTGGTGATGACGTTGCGCCGTTCGAGTACGCGCTGCAGGTTGGTCGCGTCCACGGGGTGCCCGAGCGCGGCGCTGTAGATGTCTCGCAGCGCCGAGAGAGCGAATTCCTTTGGTGCCAAGGCAAATCCGATGTTGGTGTAGGAGAGCTTGGCGATCAGGCGGGCGCAGGCGTTGGTCACCATGGTGCCGTGGTCGAATGCCATCGGCGGCAGGTCGGACACCAGGTGCCAGCGGGTGTCCGGCGGCAGCTCCGGGTTGGCGGGGGAGGGCACCAGGCCCAGGAAGGTGGAGGCGATGGTGCGGGGCCCCGGCACGCGCTGCGGGTCGGAGAACACGGCCAACTGTTCGAGGTGGGTCAGTTCGCGGAGGTCGACCTTTTCGGCGAGTTGACGCCGCACCGAACTGATCAGGTCTTCGTCGTGCCGTAGTTGGCCGCCGGGGAGCGCCCACGCGCCGCGTTGCGGATCCATCGCTCGCTCCCACAGCAGAACGCTGAGCTGCGGATTCTTGGCGGAGAGTTGCCGAACTTGCAGGACGACGGCAAGCACTTCGTGGGTGGTGCTACCATATGGCATGTTTTCGATTGTAAGTCGAAAACCTCGTTGGCACAAAGGAGACTGCCATGACGGTCCTGGATCGCACCGCATCACACCAGAGCGTGCTCGCCTCGCGCATCGTCGACGGCCCCGGTGGCTATTCCGGGCTGGTGGGTGACGGGCAGTGGGCGGCCGAGGTGCGCAGGCTCGCCGACCTGCGCAACGCGACGCTACTGGCCCACAACTATCAGTTGCCGGCCATTCAGGATGTCGCCGACCACGTGGGCGACTCGCTGGCGCTGTCCCGCATCGCTGCGGAGGCGCCCGAGGGCACCATCGTGTTCTGCGGTGTGCACTTCATGGCCGAGACCGCGAAGATCCTCGCCCCCGCGAAAACGGTGCTCATCCCGGATCAGCGGGCCGGTTGCTCGCTGGCCGATTCGATCACCGCCGACCAGCTTCGCGAGTGGAAGGACGAGTTCCCCGACGCCGTCGTGGTGTCCTATGTGAACACCACCGCCGCGGTGAAGGCACTCACCGACATCTGCTGCACCTCGTCCAACGCGGTCGAGGTGGTGGCCTCCATTCCCGAGGATCGCACCGTGCTGTTCTGCCCGGATCAGTTCCTGGGCGCCCATGTCCGGCGCGTCACCGGCCGCAAGAACCTGCACATCTGGGCGGGCGAATGCCACGTGCACGCCGGGATCAACGGTGACGAGCTGGCCGATCAGGCCCGCGCGCACCCGGATGCCGAACTGTTCGTGCACCCCGAATGTGGTTGCGCCACATCGGCGTTGTACCTGGCCGGCGAAGGCGCCGTCCCGGAGGACCGGGTGAAGATCCTGTCCACCGGTGGCATGCTCGACGCCGCCCGCCAGACCAGCGCCCGCCAGGTGCTGGTGGCCACCGAGGTCGGCATGTTGCACCAATTGCGCCGCGCCGCACCCGATGTCGAGTTCCTCGCGGTCAACGACCGGGCCTCCTGCGGTTACATGAAGATGATCACCCCGGCCGCGCTGCTGCGTTGCCTGGTCGAAGGGGCCGACGAGGTGCATGTCGACCTGGACACCGCGAAGTTGGCGCAGGCCAGTGTGCAGCGCATGATCGAGATCGGACAGCCCGGCGGCGGGGAATGACCACAACCGGCCCGGTCCCTGGGGGCAGGAGCGTAGCGACCCGGGGGGAAAGATCCTGCGGGGGCGCGGGGTTCTGGCAGCAGCGTGCCGATATCGTCGTCATCGGCACCGGTGTTGCCGGACTGGTCGCCGCGCTGGCGGCGGTCAGAGCGGGCCGTAAGGTCGTCGTGCTCTCCAAGATCGCCGAAACGGCAACGTTTTACGCCCAGGGCGGTATCGCCGTCGTCCTGCCCGATGCCTTCTGCGAGGACGGGGACTCGATAGCCGCGCATGTCGCCGACACCCTGACCGCCGGTGGCGGTCTGTGCGATGCCGACGCCGTGCGCTCCATCGTCACCGACGGGTACGCCGCGGTCGCCGATCTGGTGGCCGACGGTGCCCACTTCGACGAGGCCATCCCAGGGCGCTGGTCGCTGACCCGGGAGGGCGGACACAGCCAGCGCCGGATCATCCACGCCGGCGGTGACGCCACCGGCGCCGAGGTGCAGCGCGCGCTCGATCACGCCGCGGCCACACTCGATATCCGGCGCAACCACGTGGCCCTGCAGATCTGCCGTGACGCCGACCGGGTCACCGGTGTGCTCGTGCACAGCGCCGACGGACCGGGCGTCGTGCACTCCCCGTCGGTCATCCTGGCCACCGGTGGCCTCGGGCACCTGTACTCGGCGACCACCAACCCGGACGGCTCTACCGGTGACGGTGTCGCGCTCGCACTGCAGGCCGGGCTCGGCGTCACCGATATCGAGTTCATCCAGTTTCATCCCACGATGTTGTACACCGGTCCGGCCGGCGGACGCCGCCCACTGATCTCCGAGGCGTTGCGCGGTGAGGGTGCCATCCTCGTTGACCGACAAGGGAACTCGATCACCACCGGAGTGCACCCGCTCGGCGATCTGGCACCCCGCGATGTGGTGGCCGCCGCGATCGACGCGCGACTGCGGGAGACCGGTGATCCCTGCGTGTACCTCGACGCCACCGGGATCCACGATATCGCCCGCCGCTTCCCGACGGTCACCGCGGCCTGCCTGGCCGCGGGGATAGACCCGGCGAACACCCCGATCCCGGTGGTGCCGGGCGCCCATTACAGCTGCGGCGGTATCCGCACCGATGTGCACGGCCGCACGGATCTGCCCGGGCTGTTCGCCGCAGGCGAGGTCGCGCGAACCGGGATGCACGGCGCCAACCGGCTGGCGTCCAACAGCCTGCTGGAGGGCCTCGTCGTCGGGGGCCGGGCCGGTCGTGCGGCATCCGCGCACGCCCAGCAGTCCGGTCCCGTCCGCGCCGAGGCGCCACCGGCGGTGCGCCTGCCGGTGCTGGAGCGGGCCACCCTGCAACGCGCCATGAGCCACCACGCCTCGGTGGTGCGCGACGCCGACGGCCTGCACCGGCTCGCCGAGCTGCTGGCCGATGCGCCGCACCGTCCGATCACCGACCGCGCCACCGCCGAGGACGCGGCCTTGACACTGACGGCACGAGCCATCGCCGCGGCCGCCACCGCGCGCACCGAATCGCGGGGTTGCCACCACCGCGGCGACTTCCCCGAAACCGATGCCGTACAAGCGATCAGCGCGTCGGTGCGGATCGATGCCGCAGGCGTGCCGGTGGTCGTCGCGCCGGTCGGAGCCAGCTGATGACACCTACGACGCAAGGAGTGCAGGTGACCCCCCAGGCAATCGGACTGTCGGCCGGTGAGCTCGCCGAAGCCAGGACCGTAATCGCCCGCGCCCTCGAAGAGGACCTGCGCTACGGACCCGATGTCACCACGCTGGCGACAGTGCCCGCCGATGCGATCACCACCGCGTCGATGGCGACCCGGGAACCCGGCGTCATCGCCGGTGTCGACCTCGCCTTGTTGGTACTCGACGAGGTGCTCGGCGCCGATGGCTACACCGTGCTGGACCGGGTCTCCGACGGCGCCCGGCTGGACGCCGGTCAGTCGCTGCTGCGGCTCACCGCACCCACCCAGGGACTGCTGACCGCCGAACGCACCATGCTGAACCTGGTCTGCCACCTGTCCGGTATCGCCAGCGCCACCGCGCGCTGGGTGGATGCCGTCGAGGGCACCGGCGCCCAGATTCGCGACACCCGCAAGACCCTGGCCGGGCTGCGCAGCCTGCAGAAGTACGCGGTGCGCGTCGGCGGCGGGGTGAACCACCGGATGGGGCTCGGCGACGCGGCGCTCATCAAGGACAACCATGTCGCTGCGGCGGGCTCGGTGCTGGCCGCCCTCGAAGCCGTCCGCGCCGCGGCACCGGATCTGCCGTGTGAGGTGGAAGTCGACTCCCTGGAACAGCTCGACGACGTGCTGGGCGCCGGGGTCGAGCTGGTCCTGCTGGACAACTTCCCGGTGTGGCAGACCCAGGTCGCCGTGCAGCGTCGCGATACCCGCTCACCCGCAACGAAACTCGAGTCCTCGGGCGGGTTGTCGCTGGAATCGGCGGCCGACTATGCCGGTACCGGGGTCGACTATCTGGCCGTCGGAGCCCTGACGCATTCGGTGCGGGTGCTCGACATCGGCCTGGACACCTGAGTCGCTAGGCGGTCGCCCCGCGGCGCACCAGCGACAGCACGATGGCCGCGGCGGCGAACATGCCGGAGATGGTCCTGTTCAGCAGCGTCTGCTGGCGGGCGTTGTGCAGCCAGTTCACCAGGCGTCCGGACAGACCGGTGTACACACCCATCACGATGATGTCGACGCCGATCATGGTCAGGCCGATCGCCAGGTACTGCGGTAGCAGCGGCATGGCCGGCGTGACGAACTGCGGCAGGGCCGCCAGGAAGAACACCAGGCCCTTGGGGTTCGTGGCGTTGACCAGGAAACCGCGCAGCACCAGCCCGCGCCTGCTGCTGCCGGTCGCGGCGCCGATCTGTTCGGTCAGATCGCGCGGGGCCGTCCGCCACTGGCGGACGGCCAGATATGCCAGGTAGGCCACGCCGAGCCACTTGATGATCGTGAAGGCCACCGCCGAACTCGCCACCACCGCGCCCACCCCGGCAGCCACCAGCACCAACTGCAGCATCAGGCCGATCTGCAGCCCGAACACGCTCCACCAACCGCGGCGCAGGCCCTCGGTCATCCCGGTGGCCATGGACTGCACCGCGCCGGGTCCCGGCACCACGCTGATGGCGATCGCCGCCCCGAGAAAAGCCAGCCACACCTGCCACGTCATGGGAGAAGTCTGGCAGGTCCGGTCAACCGAGATTTCAGGCGATATCGGCGACGAAGACCCCGGTCTTGCGGACCATCACGCGGGCGATGAACGGCAGCGACGGATCTTTCGTGCCCGCGGGCAGAACCCGCGGATTCACCAGGTGCAGGCTCTTACCCGACACCAGGATGTCCGCCTCCCGGGCGGCCAGCACGTTCTTCACCCAGTTCGTCTTGCCGTGGATCAGTCCGATGGCCAGGGTGTTGCCCTTGCGGTAGGCCGTGACAGGGGTTTCGTACCGGCTACCGGAGGTGCGCCCGGTGTGCGTGATCACGCTCATCCCGGGCAGTTTCCTGCTGATCGGCGTCATCAGCGGGTTGATGTACTTGATCTGGAAGTTCTCCAGCGCCGGCGGCACCAGCATCGGCACACCGGAGGCGTTGTTGGGATGTTGCTTACGTGACGACGATGCGGACATGATGGCTCCCGAATTCGATTTGGCCTGCTCTGGGACAATAGACCCGTGACGTCATCGCGATCCCTCATGGCCCGCATCGATCTGCGGGGTGCGGACCTGTCCGCGGCCCGGTTGCGGACCACATTGCCGCGCGGCGGGGTGGACGTCGACGCGGTGGTGCCCAAGGTCCGCCCCATCGTCGACGATATCGCCGACCGCGGCGCCATCGCCGCCCTGGAATATGGGGAGAAATTCGACGGGGTGCGCCCCGAGACGGTCCGGGTACCCATCGAGAAGTTGAGTGAAGCTGTCCGTCTCCTGGATCCCGCCGTCCGCGCCGCCCTCGAGGTCGCCATCGACCGGACCCGGATCGTGCATGCCGACCAGCGACGCACCGACACCACCACCACGCTGGCCCCGGGCGCGACCGTCACCGAACGGTGGGTCCCGGTGGAACGTGTCGGGCTCTATGTGCCCGGCGGCAACGCCGTCTACCCCTCCAGTGTCGTCATGAATGTGGTCCCTGCGCAGACCGCCGGGGTCGATTCCCTGGTGATCGCCAGCCCGCCGCAGGCCTCGAACCCGCCCGCTTTCCACGGCCTGCCGCACCCGACCATCCTGGCCGCGGCCGCGCTGCTCGGTGTCGACGAGGTATGGGCCGTCGGCGGCGCCCAGGCCGTCGGACTGCTGGCCTACGGCGGCACGGATGCCGACGGTGCCGAGCTGGCCCCGGTCGACATGATCACCGGCCCCGGCAACATCTATGTCACCGCCGCCAAACGCATCTGCCGCTCCCAGGTCGGCATCGACGCCGAGGCAGGCCCGACCGAGATCGCGATCCTCGCCGATCATACCGCCGACCCCCGCCACATCGCCGCCGACCTGATCAGCCAGGCCGAGCACGATGAGATGGCCGCCAGCGTGCTGGTGACCGACAGCGTCGCGCTGGCCGATGCCGCCGATATCGAGGTCGCCGATCAGCTGGCCACCACGGTGCACCGCGAGCGGGTCACCGTGGCGCTCACTGGTCGGCAGTCGGCGATCGTGCTGGTCGACGATATCGAGGCCGGTGTCCGGGTCGTGAACTCCTACGCCGCCGAGCACCTGGAGATCCAGACCGAGGACTCCTCTGCCGTCGCAGGCCGGATCCGTTCGGCAGGAGCGATCTTCGTGGGCGCCTGGTCGCCGGTCAGCCTCGGTGACTACTGCGCGGGCTCCAACCATGTGCTGCCCACCGCCGGCTGCGCACGCCATTCCAGCGGCTTGTCGGTGCAGACCTTCCTACGCGGCATCCATGTCGTCGAATACGATGAGGCTGCGCTCAAAGATGTTGCCGGACATGTCATAACCCTGTCCAAGGCGGAGAATCTGCCGGCTCACGGGGAAGCGGTCCGGCGGAGATTCGAAAGGTAGGAATGGCCAAGATCAGGCTCGACGATCTGCCGCTGCGGGACAACCTGCGCGGTAAGTCTCCCTACGGTGCGCCGCAACTGTCGGTGCCGGTGCGGCTCAACACCAATGAGAACCCGCACCCGCCCACTCAGGCACTCGTCGACGATGTCGCGCTGTCGGTGCGCGACGCCGCGGCCGATCTGCACCGCTATCCCGACCGCGACGCCGTCGCGCTGCGCACCGACCTGGCCACTTACCTGAGCGAGCAGACCGGCGTCCCGCTCACCGTCGAGAACCTCTGGGCGGCAAACGGATCCAACGAGATCCTGCAGCAGCTGCTGCAGGCGTTCGGCGGGCCCGGCCGCACCGCCATCGGATTCGTGCCGTCGTATTCGATGCATCCGATCATCTCTGACGGCACCCAGACCGACTGGCTGGAAGCGGCCCGCGCCGAGGATTTCGGTCTCGACCTGAAGGTTGCCATCGCAGCGATCTCCGAGCATCAGCCCGATGTGGTGTTCCTGGCCAGCCCCAACAACCCGTCCGGGCAGAGCGTCACGCCCGAGGATCTGCGCCGTGTCCTGGATGCCGCCCCCGGCATCGTGATCGTCGACGAGGCCTACGGGGAATTCTCCTCGCAGCCCAGCGCGGTCGGGCTCATCGCCGACTATCCGGCCAAGCTCATCGTCACCCGCACCATGAGCAAGGCGTTTGCTTTCGCCGGCGGGCGGCTGGGTTACCTGATCGCCGATCCGGCGGTGATCGACGCGGTGCTGCTGGTGCGGTTGCCCTATCACCTCTCGGTGCTGACCCAGGCCGGCGCCCGCGCCGCACTGCGGCACGCCGAGGACACCCTGGGCAGCGTGGCCACCCTGATCGCCGAACGGCAGCGGATCACCGCGGCGTTGACCGACATGGGGTTCCGCGTCATCCCCAGCGACGCCAACTTCGTGCTGTTCGGTGGATTCGGCGACGCACCCGCGGTCTGGCAGAGCTATCTGGACGACGGCGTCCTGATCCGCGATGTCGGGCTCACGGGTTACCTGCGCACCACCGTCGGACTTGCCGAGGAGAACGACGTGTTCCTCGATGTGAGCGAAAAGATCGCCGCATCGGACGCGCTCACCGAATCCACCGCCTCACAAGGAACCTCATGACAGGAGCTTCATGACCCGCCGCGCCAAAGTCGAACGCAAGACCCGGGAGTCCGACATCGTCGTCGAGATCGACCTCGACGGCACCGGCCAGGTCGATATCGACACCGGCGTGCCGTTCTTCGATCACATGCTGACCGCGCTGGGCAGCCACGCCAGTTTCGATCTGAGCGTGCAGGCCAGGGGGGACGTCGAGATCGAGGGTCACCACACCGTGGAGGACACCGCGATCGTGCTCGGCCAGGCCCTCGGGCAGGCTCTCGGCGACAAGAAGGGCATCCGGCGCTTCGGCGATGCCTACATCCCGATGGACGAGACGCTGGCGCACGCCGCCGTCGACGTGTCCGGGCGCCCGTACTTCGTGCACACCGGTGAACCGGATTACATGGTGGAGTTCACCATTGCCGGTTCCAGCACCCCGTACCACACCGTGATCAACCGGCATGTCTTCGAATCGCTGGCCTACAACGCGCGCATCGCCCTGCACGTACGCACCCTGTACGGCCGCGACCCGCACCACATCACCGAGGCCGAGTACAAGGCGGTGGCGCGGGCGCTGCGCCAGGCCGTGGAATTCGATCCGCGGGTGACCGGGGTGCCGTCCACCAAGGGCACCTTGTAGACGTGGAGAGTTCGCGAAAAGTCGTCGTGCTGGACTACGGATCCGGCAATCTGCGCTCCGCGCAGCGCGCCCTGCAACGGACCGGCGCCGATGTCGAGGTGACCGCCGACGCGTCGGCTTCATTCGAGGCCGACGGCCTGGTGGTGCCCGGTGTCGGTGCCTACGAGGCCTGTATGGCCGGCCTGCGCGGGATCGACGGTGAGCAGATCATCTCCAAACGGCTCGCGGCCGGCCGGCCGGTGCTGGGGGTGTGCGTCGGGATGCAGATCCTGTTCACCCGCGGTGTCGAGTTCGGGGTCCAGACCGAGGGCTGTGCGCAGTGGCCGGGTGCGGTGACGCGCCTGGATGCGCCGGTGATCCCGCACATGGGCTGGAACGTCGTCGACGCGCCGACCGGGAGCACGCTGTTCCGCGGACTCGACGCCGACACCCGGTTCTATTTCGTGCACTCCTACGCGGCGCAGACCTGGGAGGGTGACGCCGACGCGTCGCTCACCTGGGCCACCCACCAGGTTCCCTTCCTGGCAGCGGTGGAGAACGGGCCGCTGTCGGCCACCCAGTTCCATCCCGAGAAGAGCGGCGACGCCGGTGCGACGCTGCTGCGCAATTGGGTCGAGAGCCTCGACTGACGAGGCAAGTAAGGTATCCGCACGTGTCCCTAATTCTTCTCCCCGCCGTCGATGTCGTCGAGGGCCGCGCCGTACGCCTGGTTCAGGGCGTGGCAGGCAGTGAAACCGAGTACGGCTCGGCGCTGGATGCCGCACTGGGCTGGCAGCGCGACGGCGCCGAATGGATCCATCTGGTCGACCTGGATGCCGCGTTCGGCCGTGGTACCAACCGCGAACTGCTCGCCGATGTCGTCGGCCAACTCGACGTCGCGGTGGAACTGTCCGGCGGTATCCGCGATGACGAGTCCCTGACCGCAGCGCTGGCCACCGGCTGCCGCCGGGTCAACCTCGGCACCGCCGCCCTGGAGAATCCGCAGTGGTGCGCCGCAGCGATCGCCGAACACGGTGACAAGGTGGCCGTCGGACTGGATGTGAAGCTGGAGAACGGTGACTACCGGCTGCGCGGTCGCGGCTGGGAAACCGATGGCGGTGACCTCTGGCCGGTACTGGATCGCCTTGTCCGCGAAGGATGCTCACGTTTCGTGGTGACCGATGTCAGCAAGGACGGCACGCTCAACGGGCCGAACCTGGAGCTGCTGGCCGCCGTCACCGATCGCACCGACGCCCCGGTGATCGCCTCCGGCGGGGTGTCCAGCCTTGAGGACCTGCGGGCCATCGCCACCCTGACCGACCGCGGTGTCGAGGGCGCCATCGTCGGAAAGGCGCTCTACGCCGGACGGTTCACCCTGCCCGAGGCGCTCAGCGCGGTCAGCACCTGATGGTCGAGCCCGGGAAACTCGCTGCACTGGTCGCGACCGCCTCCGACGTCCTCGACGATGCCTCTGCGCCATTCGTGGCCGGGCACCGGGCAGACTCCGCAGTGCGCAAGCAGGGCAACGATTTCGCCACCGAGGTCGACCTGGCCATCGAACGTCAGGTGGTGCAGGCGCTGACCGAGCTCACCGGTATCGGGGTGCACGGCGAGGAGTTCGGCGGCGCGCCCATCGATTCCGAGCTGGTGTGGGTACTCGACCCCATCGACGGCACCTTCAACTATGCGGCCGGCTCGCCGATGGCGGGCATCCTGCTGGGACTGCTGGCCGACGGTCTGCCTGTCGCCGGCCTGACCTGGCTGCCGTTCACCGGCAACCGTTACACCGCGATGCTCGGTGGGCCGTTGCGGGACAACGGAACTGAGCTTCCCGCGCTCAAGCAGTCCACTCTCGCCGATTCCATCGTCGGCATCCAGACCTACAACATCGACTCGCGTGGCCGCTTTCCGGGCCGCTACCGGGCGGAGGTGCTGGCCAACCTGAGCCGGGTGTCGTCGCGGATCCGGATGCACGGTGCCACCGGTGTCGATCTCGCCTACGTCGCCTCCGGGGTGCTGGGCGGCGCCATCAGCTTCGGTCACCACATCTGGGATCACGCCGCCGGGGTGGCGTTGGTGCGCTCCGCCGGTGGAACCGTCACCGACCTGGCCGGCCGACCGTGGACCGCCGAATCGAAGTCGGCCTTGGCGGCCGCCCCGGGAATCCACGAACAGATGCTCGACCTGGTGGCGGCCGCCGGTTCGCCGGAGGACTACTGAGATGGGTGTCGCGGTCCGGGTCATCCCGTGCCTGGACGTCGATGACGGCCGGGTCGTCAAGGGTGTCAACTTCGAGAACCTCAGGGATGCAGGCGATCCCGTGGAGCTTGCGGCCGCCTACGACGCCGCGGGCGCCGATGAGCTGACCTTCCTGGATGTCACCGCCTCATCGGCGGGGCGCAGCACCATGCTCGATGTGGTGCGGCGCACCGCCGAGCAGGTGTTCATCCCGCTGACCGTCGGTGGCGGGGTGCGTTCGGTCGCCGATGTGGACATCCTGCTGCGCGCCGGTGCCGACAAGGTCTCGGTCAACACCGCGGCGATCGCGCGCCCCGAGTTGCTGGCCGAGTTGTCGCGGCAGTTCGGTTCGCAGTGCATCGTGCTGAGCGTGGACGCCAGGACGGTGCCCGAAGGTGCGGCGCCGACCCCGTCCGGCTGGGAGGTCACCACCCATGGCGGGCGGCGCGGCACCGGTATCGACGCGGTCGAATGGGCCCGGCGCGGAGCCGAACTCGGCGTGGGGGAGATACTGCTCAATTCCATGGACGCCGACGGCACCAAGGCCGGTTTCGACCTGGCAATGCTGCATGCGGTGCGCGCGGCGGTCACGGTTCCGGTGATCGCCAGCGGTGGCGCCGGGGCGGTCGGCGATTTCGCGCCCGCGGTGCGCGCCGGTGCGGACGCGGTGCTGGCCGCCAGCGTGTTCCACTTCGGTGAGCTGACCATCGGTGAGGTGAAGGCCGCGATGGCGGCCGAGGGGATTACCGTCCGATGAGCGAAGCGAAAAGGACGAATCGGGGTGGAGCGAGGTGAGTCTCGACCCCGCAATCTCGGCCCGGCTCAAGCGCAATGAGGCCGGCCTGTTCACCGCGGTGGTGCAGGAGCACGGCAGCGGCGACATCCTGATGGTCGCCTGGATGGACGATGCCGCGCTGGCCCGCACCCTGGAAACCCGCGAGGCCACCTATTTCTCGCGGTCCCGCGGCGAGCAGTGGATCAAAGGCGCCACCTCCGGACACACCCAGTACGTGCACTCGGTGCGGCTGGACTGCGATGGAGACAGCGTGCTGCTGGAGGTCGACCAGGTCGGCGGAGCCTGTCACACCGGGGATCACAGCTGTTTCGATGCGGATCTGCTGCTGCCGGACATCACCTGATCGCTCGCCCGAGCGTTGCGGTCCCAAGACTTGTCGGTGCCGTCGTCCACAATGACCGGATGAAGAACGACGACCGGGCGAAGATCGTCCCGGTGCTCGACACCGCCGCAGTCCGCAAGGCGCGCGGTGCGTTCTTCACCCCGCCGCAGATCACCCGGTATCTGGCCGAGTGGGCGGTGCGCACCGGCGAGGACGCCGTCCTCGAACCATCGGCCGGCGATGCCGCGTTCCTGGTCGCCGCCACCGAACGGTTACGTCACCTCGGCGTCGAACATCCCGAACTCGACGGCGTGGAGATCCACCCCGCCAGCGTGGCGACGGCGCGGCGCCGGGTGGCCGAGGCCGGTGGCCGGGCACGGGTCCGCACCGCCGATTTCTTCGACATCGCGCCCAAGCCGTCCTACACCGCGGTGCTGGGTAATCCGCCGTACATCCGCTACCAGGAGTTCCGCGGTAAGCAGCGCGCGCAGTCCCGCCGCGCCGCGCTGCAGGCCGGTGTCACGCTGTCGGCGCTGGCATCGAGCTGGGCCGCGTTCACCGTGCACGCCGCGCTGTTCCTGCGCCCGGGTGGGCGGCTGGCGCTTGTGCTGCCCGCCGAGCTGCTGAGCGTCAACTACGCCTCGGCGGTACGCAAGTTCCTCTTCGACCGGTTCGCCAGTGTAGAGCTGGTGATGTTCGACGAGCAGGTGTTCCCGGGAGCCGAAGCCGATGTGGTGCTATTGCTCGCCGACGGATTCGGGGCAGGCCCGTCTGGGCACGCGGTCATCCACCGTGCCCGCAACGCCGAATCCCTGACTTCTGAACTGGTGCAACGGCATTGGTCCCCGGTCGATCCAGCGGACAAATGGGTCAGCGGGCTCATCGGGAACCGACCCGTCGAGGTGCTGCACGGTCTGCACACCGATGGCCGGTTCGTCGCCCTGGAGCACTGGGGCGACACCACACTGGGCATGGTCACCGGCAACAACGGCTACTTCGCGTTATCGCCGGCCCGGGTCGCCGAACTCGGTCTGCGCCCATCGGATCTGTTGACACTGTCCCCGCCGGGCAGCGGCCACCTGCGTGGCCTGACGTTATCGGCAAGCCAGCTCGCCGGGCTGGGCGCCGACGGGAAGTCGGTACATCTGTTCCGGCCCACCGGACGTCCCTCGGTCGCGGCACAGCGTTATATCGACGCCGGGTACGCCGCCGGGGTGCATCTGGCCTACAAGTGCCGGGTCCGCTCGCCCTGGTATCAGGTGCCGCTGGTCAACCCCGCCGATCTGCTGCTGACCTGTATGAACGCCGACACTCCGCGGCTGGTCACCAACAAGGCCGCCGCGCATCACCTCAACTCGGTGCACGGGGTGTATCTGCGCGACGCGCTGGCCGCGCTCGGGCGTGACCTGCTGCCGTTGGCATCGCTCAATTCGGTCACCCTGCTGCACGCCGAGATGGTGGGTCGCGCCTACGGCGGCGGTGTGCTGAAAATCGAACCGCGCGAGGCGGATCGCTGGCTGGTGCCCGCACCGGATCTGATCGCCGCGCGGGCCACCCAGCTGCGGGCCGTGCGCCGCACCGTCGCCGGATTGCTGGGCCGGGGCAGGCTGCTGGACGCGGTCGGCATGGTCGATACCGCGTTGGATGTCGATGCCGATCTGGAATCGGTTCAGGCCGCGCGTCATTCATTGGCTTCCAGGAGGGCGGTAAGGTCGCGGCGTGCCCGCTGAACCGTCCACCAAAGCCACCGCGTGGGCCATCTTCGACCGGATCGTCGCCGACGCCGCACCGGACGGGGTGTACACCAACCCGTGGCTGCGCACCGGTGACGCACTGACCTTCCGCCCGGACTTCCGGGTCCTGCGCAAGCTGCTCGGAGTACCGCTGTACCTGGACGCACCGTCGACGACCGGTGTGCCCGCCCTGGCTCTGGATGTGTGGATGTCCTACGAATTGCGCCGCGCGGGCTTCGCCCCGGACGCGGTGTGGCCGCGGGCCACCGACCCCCGCATCATGCCCGGTGCCATCGCCAGCCTGCTGGAGGCACTGCCGCAACGCGAACGTCAGCTCATCGAGGTCCGACTTCGCCGATCGATGAAGGGCGTTGCGAGCTCGAGCGCCAGCGTGCTCGGCAAGCACTACATGAAGCAGGTCGATGTCGTCATGTCGGACTGGGACACCGGCCCCGAACTGCTGATCAGTACCAAGCGGATGGATTCCAGCTTCGGGAAGAACGCCGCGAACAGGGTCGAGGAAAGCTACGGCGACGCGAAGAATCTGCGGCTGCGACATCCGCTGGCGGCGCTGGGCTTCGTCTACGGGTTGCGCTCGACGATCCTGACCTCAGAACCGGACAAGGCCGAATGGCTGATCGACCTGCTGGGCAAGCTCGGTAACGAGGATGACGCCTACCACGCTGTCGCGCTGGTCATGATCGATTACGACGCCGAGCTGACCGAGCCCGCCACCGACGAGGTCGACAGCATCGAAAAGGCAGAACCGGATACGCTTTTCGAGATCGTCGATGTCGCCACCGCCGCGGTCGACGAGGCCATGGCCGCGCTACCGGATATCGCCATCCGCCATGACGTCGTGCCGCCGCAGCTGCAGCCGGCCAGATTCCTGGCCATCATGGCCAACCGCGTCATCGATACCTCACCGGTGACCCGGCACCGCGAGGCGCGGCGCCGCCGTGAGGCCGCACCAGCGAAATCCGATACCGCACCGACGGGCTAGATCACCCTCGAGCTGGCTTTGGCGCGAGCGCTCCACCGACCGTCTTGGAACCCGACGGTCACCGGATGATGGAACGCGGCGGTGACATTCTCGGTCGTCACCGCCGAGCGGGCGTTGCCACTGGCGACGGTCCGACCGTCGCCGATCAGCAGCGCATGGGTGGTGGTCGTGGGCAGTTCCTCCAGGTGATGGGTCACCAGGATCGAGGCCATCTCGGGATGCGTATCGCCCAACGTGTCAAGGGTTTCCAGCAGCTGCTCGCGGGCGGCCACATCCAGGCCGGTGCTCGGCTCGTCGAGCAGCAGCAGCTGCGGTTCGGCGATCAGCGCGCGGGCGATCAACGCCCGCCCGCGTTCGCCGTGCGAGAGCGTGGGCCACACGGCGTCCGTGCGCGCCGACAACCCCACGGTGTCGATCAACTCATCGGCGCGGGTCACCTGCTCGGTGCTGGGCGTCCAGCGCGCGGCCGTATCGATGGTCGCGGTGATACCGGTGAGCACCACCTCGCGCACCGACAGCGGATAGTGCAGCCGATGCCGGGGATTGACGTGCCCGATCGAGCGGCGCAGCACCGACAGGTCGGTGCGCCCCATCTGCCCGCCCAGGATGCGCACCGTGCCGCTGCTCGGGAACGTCACCGCCGCACAGAAACCCAGCAGGGTGGACTTGCCTGCGCCGTTGGGGCCGAGCAGCGCCCAGTGCTCGCCGGCCTGCACGGTCAGCGAGATGCCGTCGATGATCTGCTTGCCGTCACGGCGGAACGTGACCTCGGAGATCTCCAGAACCGGTGTCACGCTCAACGCGCCCGCAGAACCTCGAGGGCCTTGTCCGCGTGGGTGTCCATGCTGAACTCGCTGGAGATCACCTCGAGCACGGTGCGATCGGTGTCGATCACGAATGTGGTCCGCTTGACCGGCATGAACTTGCCGAGCAGGCCGCGCTTGACTCCGAACTGACTGGCTACCGTGCCGTCGGCATCGGAGAGCAGCGGATAGTCGAACCGCTGCTGATCGGCGAACTTGGCCTGCTTTTCCACCGCATCGGTGCTGATCCCGACCCTCGATGCGCCGACCGCGGCGAACTCGGAGGCCAGGTCACGGAAGTGACAGGCTTCCTTGGTGCAGCCCGGCGTCATGGCTGCGGGGTAGAAGAACAACACCACCGGTCCGTCGGCGAGCAGTGCGGTCAGGCTGCGCCTGGTCCCGGTCTGATCGGGCAGTTCGAACTCGGCCACGCGGTCACCGGTCTTGATTAGCGTCACGGCAGCCCACGCTACGCCAACGCCGGTTGGCCGTCTGGGAGGATTGTCGGCGTGCAACAACCTTCCGCGGCCGCCACGCTGTCCGTCACCACGCCACGTGAGGTCTTCCGGGAACTCGCCGCCGGGCATCGGGTGGTCCCGGTGACCCGCAAGGTGCTCGCCGACAGCGAGACACCGCTCTCGGCGTACCGGAAGTTGGCCGCCAATCGGCCCGGGACGTTCCTGCTGGAATCTGCGGAGAACGGTCGGTCGTGGTCGCGGTGGTCGTTCATCGGTGCGGGCGCGCCGTCGGCGCTGACGGTCCGCGACGGCGAGGCGGTCTGGCTGGGCAGTACCCCGCAGGGCGCCCCCGCGGGCGGCGACCCGCTGGTGGCCCTGCGCGCCACGCTGGATCTGCTGGCGACCGCGGCGCTGCCGGGGTTGCCGCCGTTGTCTTCCGGGCTGGTCGGCTACTTCGCCTACGACATGGTGCGCCGGCTGGAACGGTTACCGGAGATCGCCGTCGACGATCTGTTGCTGCCCGACATGCTGCTGTTGCTGGCCACCGATATTGCCGCCGTCGACCACCACGAGGGCACCATCACGCTGATCGCCAACGCGGTGAACTGGAACGGCACCGATGAGCGGGTGGACCTGGCCTACGACGATGCGGTGGCCCGCCTGGACGTGATGACCGCCGCGCTCGGTGAACCGCTGCACTCAAGCGTCGCCACCTTCAGCAGGCCGCAGCCGCAGATCCGCGCGCAGCGCACCATGGAGGAGTACAGCGCGATCGTCGACAAGCTCGTCGGCGATATCGAGGCCGGCGAGGCGTTCCAGGTGGTGCCGTCGCAGCGTTTCGAGGTGAGCACCTCCGCGGACCCGATCGATGTCTACCGGATGCTGCGGGTGACCAACCCCAGCCCGTACATGTATCTGCTCAATGTCCCCGATGCCGAAGGGGGACTTGATTTCTCCGTCGTGGGATCCAGTCCGGAAGCCCTGGTCACCGTCAAGGACGGCAAGGCGACCACACATCCGATCGCCGGGACGCGCTGGCGCGGGGACACCGAGGAAGAGGATGTGCTCCTGGAGAAGGAGCTGCTGGCCGATGAGAAGGAACGCGCCGAACACCTGATGCTGGTCGACCTGGGCCGCAACGATCTGGGTCGGGTGTGCGAACCGGGCACCGTCCGGGTGGAGGACTACAGCCACATCGAGCGCTACAGCCACGTCATGCACCTCGTGTCGACGGTGACCGGACACCTCGTTGACGGTAAGACCGCCCTCGACGCCGTCACCGCCTGCTTCCCGGCGGGCACGTTGTCCGGGGCGCCGAAGGTCCGGGCCATGGAGCTCATCGAGGAGGTCGAACTGACCCGCCGTGGCCTCTACGGCGGTGTGCTGGGCTATCTGGACTTCGCAGGCAATGCCGACTTCGCGATCGCCATCCGCACCGCGCTGATGCGGTCCGGCACCGCGTATGTCCAGGCCGGCGGGGGAGTCGTGGCCGATTCCAACGGCCCCTATGAGTACAACGAGTCCGCCAACAAGGCCAAGGCCGTGCTGAACGCGATCGCCGCGGCCGAGACGCTGGCTGCGCCGAATCCCGGGTCGCTTCGCTCCTGCCCGCCGGTCCAATGATCCGGATCGCGCAGGCACTCCTGGTCCTCGGCGCGCTGGCGCTGTGGGGGGCCTCGCGGCTGCCGTGGGTGCAGGTGAGTACCGCCGACGGGCTCGGGCAACCCAAGACCTCGACGTTGTCGGGTGCGGAATGGTCCACGGCGCTGGTGCCGCTGGCGCTGGTCCTGCTGGCCGCCGCGGTGGCTGCGCTGGCGGTTCGGGGCCTGCTGTTGCGCGCCGTGGCCGTGCTGGTCGCCGTGTCGAGTGCCGGGATCGCCTACCTGGGCATCAGCCAGTGGGTGGTCCACGACATCGCGGTCCGGGGCGCCGAATTGTCGGAGGTGCCTGTGGCTGCGCTGGTGGCATCGCAGCGGTTCTACGCCGGCGCCGGCGTGGCGGTGGCAGCTGCGGTGATTGCGCTGGTCGCGGCGGGATTGCTGATGCGCGCGGCGGGTACCGCGCGGGCTACGACGGCCCGCTATGTCGCACCGGCGGCGCGCCGGGACGCGGTGCGGTCGGAAACGGCCGATGGAGCCGGTGTCGAGGGCATGTCGGAGCGGATGATGTGGGATGCGCTCGACGAAGGCAGTGATCCCACTCGGGAGCCGACCACCCCCGACCCGGACAACAAGGGTCGGTGACAGAAGGTGGGGTGCTGGCGACTAATCTTTCAGGAAGCAACGGGGTCCATGAGATCCAAGGGGTCAACGCAGACCAATCCGGGGGGATCCCGGCCGACGGAAAAGGACGAAGGCCAATGAGTTCGGCGACTGTGCTCGACTCCATCATCGAAGGAGTCCGCGCCGACGTTGCCACCCGTGAAGCCGCCGTGAGCTTCGCCGACATCAAGCAACGGGCCAAGGACACCAAGCCGGCACTTGATGTGATGGCCGCGCTCCGTGCGCCCGGTATCGCTGTGATCGCCGAAGTGAAGCGTGCCAGCCCGTCGCGTGGTGAGTTGGCGTCGATCGCGGACCCGGCGAAACTGGCGAAGGCCTACGAGGACGGCGGGGCCCGCATCATCAGTGTGCTGACCGAGGAGCGCCGCTTCCACGGATCGCTCGACGATCTGGACAGTGTGCGCGCCGCGGTGTCAATCCCGGTGTTGCGCAAGGACTTCATCGTCGGGCCGTACCAGATTCACGAAGCACGGGCACACGGCGCGGATATGCTGCTGCTGATCGTCGCGGCGCTGGAACAGAAGGCCCTGGAGTCGATGCTGGACCGCACGGAGTCCTTGGGGATGACTGCGCTGGTCGAGGTGCACACCGAAGAGGAGGCCGACCGCGCACTGACCGCGGGAGCCTCCGTCATCGGCGTCAACGCGCGCGATCTCAAGACACTCGAAGTCGACCGTGACTGCTTCGCGCGCATCGCGCCGGGACTGCCCTCCAAGGTGATCCGGATCGCCGAGTCCGGTGTCCGGGGCACCGCCGACCTCCTGGCGTACGCCGGCGCCGGCGCCGATGCCGTACTCGTCGGAGAGGGCCTGGTCACCAGCGGTGATCCGCGCAGTGCCGTGTCCGATCTGGTCACCGCAGGCGCTCACCCGTCATGCCCGAAACCCGCCCGCTGATCGTCGATGAGCGGCTTGCGCGAAGAGAACAGATAAACATGGGCGATATTGCCGGACCTGAGTTGCCGCACACCAGCGCAGCTCTCGCCGAACCCACCAGCCACGATCCGGACGCCAAGGGGCATTTCGGCCCCTACGGCGGACGTCTGGTCCCCGAGGCCCTGATGGCCGTCATCGAAGAGGTCACCGCCGCCTACGAGAAGGCCCGCGCCGACCAGACCTTCCTCGATGAACTCGACCGCCTGCAGCGCCACTACAGCGGCCGCCCGTCACCGCTGTACGAGGCGGAGCGGCTCAGCGCCCACAACGGCGGGGCGCGCATCTTCCTGAAGCGAGAAGACCTCAACCACACCGGATCTCACAAGATCAACAATGTGCTGGGCCAGGCGCTGCTGGCCCGTCAGATGGGCAAGACCAGGGTCATCGCCGAAACCGGTGCCGGCCAGCACGGTGTCGCGACCGCGACCGCCTGCGCACTGCTCGGGCTGGACTGCATCATCTACATGGGCGCCGTCGACACGGCTCGCCAGGCGCTCAACGTGGCGCGGATGCGACTGCTCGGCGCCCGGGTGGTCTCGGTGGAGTCGGGGTCCAAGACGCTCAAGGACGCCATCAACGAGACGTTCCGCGACTGGGTGGCCCACGCCGACGACACCTTCTACTGCTTCGGCACCGCCGCCGGGCCGCACCCGTTCCCACTCATGGTCCGCGACTTCCAACGGATCATCGGCATGGAGACCCGGGTGCAGATCCGCAATCAGGCCGGCCGGCTCCCGGATGCGGTGACCGCATGCGTCGGCGGCGGTTCCAATGCGATCGGCATGTTCCACGCCTTCATCGACGATCCGGGTGTCCGGCTGGTCGGGTTCGAGGCGGCCGGTGACGGCGTCGAAACCGGCAGGCACGCCGCGACCTTCGCCGGTGGATCGCCGGGGGCCTTCCAGGGATCGTTCTCCTACCTGCTTCAGGACGAGGACGGCCAGACTGTCGAATCCCATTCGATTTCAGCGGGTTTGGACTATCCGGGCGTCGGTCCCGAGCATGCACTGCTCAAGGATGCCGGCCGCGCCGAGTATCGGCCGATCACCGATACCGAAGCGATGGACGCGTTCCTGCTGCTCTGCCGCACCGAGGGCATCATCCCCGCCATCGAGTCGGCCCATGCGGTGGCCGGTGGCCTGAAGCTGGCCGCCGAGCTCGGCACCGGTGCGATCGTGGTGGTGAACCTGTCCGGACGTGGTGACAAGGACGTGGAAACCGCAGGGAAGTGGTTCGGGCTTTTGGACGGCGAATCGTGAGCCGCCTCGCCGAGGTGTTCGGCGCCTGCCGTGCCGAGGGGCGTGCGGCGCTCATCGGTTATCTACCGACCGGCTATCCGGATGTCGAGACGTCGATTGCCGCGATGACGGCCATGGTCGAATCCGGTTGCGACATCATCGAGGTCGGCGTCGCGTACTCCGATCCGGGGATGGACGGGCCGACCATCGCGCGCGCCACCGAATCAGCTCTGGCCGGCGGGGTGCGGGTGTATGACGCGCTGCGTGCTGTCGAGGCGATCAGCAATGCCGGCGGGCGGGCCGTGGTGATGACCTACTGGAATCCGGTGTTGCGCAAGGGTGTCGAGACCTTCGCCCGCGACCTGGCGTCTGCGGGTGGACTGGGCCTCATCACGCCGGATCTGATTCCGGACGAAGCTGAGGAGTGGCTGCAGGTGTCCGAGCAACACGACCTCGATCGCATCTTCCTGGTGGCCCCTTCCTCGACCCCGGAGCGGCTCGCGGCGACAGTCGAGGCTTCCCGCGGTTTCGTCTACGCCGCATCGACGATGGGCGTGACCGGTGCCCGCGATGCCGTGTCGAACGCAGCACCGGAACTGGTCAGCCGAGTCAAGGCGATATCCGATATCCCGGTCGGCGTCGGCCTGGGTGTGCGCTCGCGTGCGCAGGCGGCCGAGATCGGCGCCTACGCCGACGGCGTGATCGTCGGGTCGGCTCTGGTCTCCGCGCTCGATGAAGGCCTGCCTGCGGTGCGGGCGCTGACCGCCGAACTCGCCGAAGGCGTGCGTCAAGGGGTGCGGGCATGACGGTGACGACACTGGCCTACATCCCCAGTCCGGCTCAGGGGGTCTGGTTTCTCGGAGTCGTCCCGATCCGCGCGTATGCGGTGTGCATCATCGTAGGCATCATCGCGGCGTTGGTCATCGGCGACCGCCGGTGGGAGGCCCGCGGCGGCGAACGTGGCGTCATCTACGACATCGCGTTGTGGGCGGTGCCTTTCGGTCTGGTCGGTGGCCGGATTTATCACGTCCTGACCGACTGGCCGACGTACTTCGGCGCCGGTGGTGCCGGACTGGGTGCGGCGTTCCGGATCTGGGATGGCGGCCTGGGCATCTGGGGTGCCGTCGCACTCGGTGCGGTCGGTGCCTGGATTGGCTGTCGGCAGCGGGGGATTCCGTTGCCCGCCTTCGGAGATGCCGTCGCGCCGGGAATCATCCTGGCTCAGGCGATCGGGCGGCTCGGCAACTACTTCAACCAGGAACTTTACGGTCGCGCCACCACGCTGCCGTGGGGTCTGGAGATCTACGAGCGTCGCGACGCCAGTGGTTTCCGCGACACGCTCAACGGGGTGTCGACCGGCGAGGTGGTCGGCGTTGTCCATCCGACGTTCCTCTACGAACTGCTCTGGAACGTACTGATTTTCGCGCTGCTGATTTGGATCGATCGGCGCTACAAGCTCGGTCATGGCCGAGTGTTCGCGCTGTACGTGGCGGGATACTGCCTCGGCCGGTTCTGGATCGAGCTGATGCGCAGCGATACCGCGACGCTGATTGCCGGTATCCGGGTCAACTCGTTCACATCGACGTTCATCTTCATTGCGGCCGTGGTGTACGTGATGGTGGCTCCGCGGGGCCGCGAGGATCCCGAGACGCTGCGCGGCGACGCCGATGATGATGACGAGTCGATCGTCGACGAGCTGGCGACCGAGGCGATCGCAGTGGGCGCGATGCCCGGTGTGGTGGCAGCGGCCAAGGCGGCGGATGCCGATGATGCCGGCAGCGCCCCGCCGACCGGTTCGGGAGATGGCACTGCGCCCGCCGCAGACAGTGCATCCAGTGCAGACAGTGCATCCAGTACAGACAGCGTCGAGGCCGAAGTCGCGGATGCGGCCGAAGAGGCCGACGAGGTGGAGGAAGCCGTCGAGACGACGGCGCTCGTGCTTCCCGAGGGTGCGGCGGTCGAAGGCGATGTCGTGGCGGAGGATTCCGCCACCGATGTTGTTGTGGAGCCGGTTACTGAGGCTGTGGTTGCAGACGTCGACGATGTGGAAGCGCCTGCCGACGCGGTCGCCGAAGGCGTTGAAGGGCCCGCAGTCGACGAGTCGGCGGCCGAAGAGGCCGAAGGCGACGTCGTAGTGGAGGAATCTGCCGACGTTGTTGTCGAGCCGGAGACTGCGGTGGAGCCAGAGTCCGAAGCTGTGGTGGCCGACACTGAGGTCCTTGAGCCTTCGACCGAAGAGGTCGCCGAGTCCACCGAAGTTGCCGAAGACCCCGCGGTCGAAGAGCCGGTAGCCGAAGAGGCCGAAGGTGACGTCGTAGCCGAGGAATCTGCCGAGGTTGCGGCGGACCCGGAGGCTGCCGAGGTCGTGGAAGAGCCTGAAGCTGAAGAGACGGCAGCCGAAGAGGCTGAAGGTGATGTCGTAACGGAGGAATCCGCCGATGTCGCGGTGGAGCCCGAGACTGCAGTGGAGCCGGAGGCCGAGGCCGTCGTTGCCGACGCCGACGTTGTGGAAGAGCCTGCCGACGAAGCCACCGAAGCTGTCGAAAAGCCTGCCGCTGAAGAGGCCGAGGGCGATGTCGTCGTGGAAGAATCGCCCGCCGCTGCCGTTGAGCCGGAGCCCGTCGCAGAGCCGGAGCCCGAGGCCGTCGTCGCCGACGCCGACGTTGTGGAAGAGCCTGCCGACGAAGCCACTGAGATTGTCATAGAGCCCGTGGCCGAAGAGCCTGCCGCCGAAGAGGCCGAAGGCGATGGCGTCGCCGAAGAGGCCGGCGAGGAAACGGCAGCGGACGATTCAGACCCGGCAGTCGAGCCGGACGCGAGCGATCAGTCCGACGAATCTGTTGTAGATGAGCCTGCCGCCGCGGTGGAGTCCACCGATACTGAAACCGATACCGAAGCGGCCAAGTCCGAATCGGCCGAAGCCGACTCGCTTGCAGAAGACGCGCCCGCCGAGGACTCGACACCCAAGACCGAGGAACCACCGCGCAAGTTTCCGCGCTGGTTCCGGCGTAACAGCTGACCACTGGCGACCACCCGTAAACCCGGCTAGGGATCCTCATCAGACGGTCCGAGTAGCTCCTCGGGATGATGGAAATGGTTCAGGGTGTCCTGCCCGACATCGAGTAGCGGTGGCGGATGCCAGTGGACGCGGCCATCCTCGCCGATCGTCGTGTCCCACCCGGTTTCGAACGCCAGTTGGTTGTCGAATCCGCACCCGAGTCCGAGGCCGGTGATATCCGTTCGACCGCCCTGCGCCCAATCCAGCTCGGCGTGCATGCCTTGGCAGTCAACCCCTGCCATGGGACAGTTCGGCATGGTGCACCCGCGGTCCCGCGAGATCATCACCAAACGTTGAGCTTTGGACGCAAGACGCTTCGACCTTCCCAGGTACAACGGTTCAACCGTGTGCTCCTGATAGACGATCAGGTAATGATGGGCATGGGCGGCCAACCGGATCAGGTCCCGCATCGGCATCACGGTCCCGGCAGAGGTCCGGGCGATCCCGGCCGCATCCTGGAGTTCGCCCAATGTGGTCGAGACGACAACGGTGACCGGTAGCCCGGCGTACTGGCCGAGCTGTTTGGACATCAAGGCATTCCGCATGACGGCCTTGAGCGCGTCGTGATTGCGCTGAGCCTTGGTCCGCGTATCGCGCTTATCGTCGCACGCGGCGTCCAACGCGGAGAAGCGCTCGGCCAGCTGATCGTCCGTCAACACACTGCGGTCGGATCGAGCTGTCGCGGCGTCCAACGCGGCCCGGCGTTCGGCAAAGGGCTCCGGTGGGTATTCGACGAACTCGGCCAGCACGCTGGCGTCCTCCGGGACCCAGTCGGGCACGGCCGGCATGGGAGTCGGCTCGGGCTGCGCGGGTTCGGCCGGAGCCGGCGGCTCCGATGCGACAGGCTCCAGGTCCGGAAGCACCACGGGTACCTCGTCATCACGTGGAACGCCGTTGTCCCACAGCGGATTCGGTACCGGGTTGTTCACCGGCTCGGCGTCGGCGGGATTGTTGATTCCCGGCGCGCCCCACACCTGGGTGATGGTTTTCAGGTACGCACCGAGTTCGGCATCGACGTGGCCGCTGACCCGGATCATCCCATCGACATCCTGGCGGCCGAACGTGATGCCGCGCTTGTGTGCGGCCAGATCGGGTCCGTCGCCATCCTGATTGAGGTCGTAGAGCGCATAATTCGCGACCTCACGAAGTGTGTGCGGGGTGATCCCGGTCGCGGCGGCGGTCAGATCGCGCTCCAGCTTGGCGCACCGCGCCCGGTCGGCGTGTTTGGCCGCTTTGGTCAATGCCTTGCGAATCTCGTGCACGTGATCGCCGTTGATGCTGCCGGCGGCCAATGCGTCCGCGCAGGAGGGCATTTCGGGCTCCAGGACGTCGCCGTTCATCGTGTGGCGGGGGCCGAGATCGCGCGCATCCGCAACGCGCCGGTCAGCCTCGTCCTTGGAGATCCGCAACCGGGTGCACAGAATCTGCGTCCAGGTTCGCGCGCCGATATCCTTCGGGGTCGCCTGAGCCTGCAGCGCCGCAAGGATGCGGTGATCCGCCACTGCGGTGGTCCGGTCGCGATGCTCGCGGCG
>JBPPMV010000427.1:0-5732 GCA_051306235.1 Mycobacterium sp.
AAGGTGACCGCCGATCAGGTGATGAGCGAGGTCGAGATGCAGTGCGGACCGTTCACCGTTGTCTCCCTGATGAGCACCACCTCTGCCACACAGCTCGGCCTGGTGCCGGGCGCACTGGCCGTCGCGGTCGTGAAGGCCACGAATGTCATCGTCGAAACTCCCCGAGGCACCTCATGAGATCCGATGCCGTGGCGGTCCTAGGCGCCGCAGCCCTCCTGGCCGGGTGCTCGCAACCCGATTCCAGCCCGACGACGTCAGCGGACATCACTGTCTTCGCCGCGGCTTCGCTGAAGAAGACCTTCACCGAACTGGGCGCCGAGTTCGAAAAGGAGCACCCCGGAGCGAAGGTCACCTTCAACTTCGCCGGATCCTCGGATCTGGTCGCGCAACTGACCCAGGGTGCTCCCGCCGACGTGTTCGCCTCCGCCGACACCGACAACATGACCAAGGCGACCGATGCCGCAGTGGTGGCCGGCGACCCGGTGAACTTCGCCACCAACGCCTTGACGATCGTGACGCCCCCCGGAAACCCCAAGGGCATAGCCGCTTTCGCGGATCTGGCCACACCCGGCACCCAGGTGGTGGTGTGCGCACCCCAGGTGCCGTGCGGGTCGGCAACCGAGAAGATCGAGAAGCTCAGCGGTGTCACGCTGTCGCCGGTCAGCGAGGAATCCGCCGTCACCGACGTGCTGGGCAAGGTCACCTCCGGGCAGGCCGACGCGGGACTGGTGTACGTCACCGATGCCGCCGGCGCCGGTGACAAGGTGACCGCCATCGCCTTCCCGGAATCCGGCGACGCCGTCAACACCTATCCGATCGCCGTCCTCCAGGACGCGGCCAATCCCGAAGCGGCGCAGTCATTCGTCGATCTGGTGACCGGCGCGACAGGCCAAGAGGTGCTGGCCGCAGCAGGTTTCGCCGCCCCGTGAGGCCGCGGCGCACCGGAGGCGTGATCCAGGTCGGATTACCGTCCTGGGTTTATCTGCCCGCGGCCGCCGGTGCCCTCTTCGTGGTCCTGCCGCTGATCGCGATCCTGCTGAGGATCGACTGGGCCAACTTCATCCCGTTGATCACCTCCGAATCCTCCAGAGCAGCACTGCTTCTGAGCCTGCGCACCGCCACCGCCAGCACCTTCGTGTGCGTGCTGCTCGGCGTCCCGATGGCTCTCGTGCTGGCCCGCGGCCGATTCCCCGGCCAGCGGGTGCTGCGCGCGCTGGTGCTGCTGCCGCTGGTGCTACCGCCGGTGGTCGGCGGCATCGCGCTGCTGTACACCTTCGGCCGCCAAGGCCTGCTCGGCCACCAACTCGATCTGTGGGGCATCCGGATCGCCTTCTCCACCGCCGCGGTGGTGCTGGCCCAATCCTTCGTCTCGCTGCCGTTTCTGGTGGTCAGCCTCGAAGGGGCACTGCGCTCCGCCGGTACCGGATATGAGCACATCGCCGCGACGCTGGGCGCCCGCCCGACCACGGTGCTGCGCACCGTGACACTGCCGCTGGTGCTGCCCGGTCTGATATCGGGCGCGGTGCTGGCGTTCGCGCGCTCCCTCGGGGAGTTCGGCGCCACACTGACATTCGCCGGGTCCCTGCAGGGTGTCACCCGGACGCTGCCGCTGGAGATCTACCTGCAACGCGAGACCGACGCCGATGCCGCAGTGGCGTTGTCGCTGCTGCTGATCGTGGTCGCGGCCGGCATCGTGATCGCCTCGGGCACCCGGCGGTTGGCGGGCGGTCTGTGAGCGCGGTGCGGGTATCGGCCCGGCTGCGCCAGCGGGATGTCGAGTTCGACATCTCGCTCGACGACGGCGAGGTCCTCGCCGTGCTGGGGCCCAATGGTGCAGGCAAGTCGACTCTGTTGCAGATGATCGCCGGGCTGCTGCGACCCGACAGCGGGCGCGTCGAACTCGGCGGCGCGGTGCTCACCGACACGGATACCGGGACGTTCGTGCCGGCGCATACCCGCGGTGTGGCGCTGCTGTCGCAGCAGGCGCTGCTGTTCCCGCACATGACTGCGGCGGCCAATGTCGGCTATGCGCCGCGGTGCCGGGGGCTGTCCCGCACCGCAGCGCGCACGGCTGCACAGCACTGGCTCGCCGCCGTCGGTGCCGGTGAACTGGCCGGACGCAAACCGGCGCAGCTCTCCGGCGGGCAGGCGCAACGCGTCGCGTTGGCCCGCGCGCTGGCCGCCGAGCCGCGACTGCTGCTGCTCGACGAACCGATGGCCGCCCTCGATGTCACCGCGGCCCCGGCGATGCGCCGCCTGCTGCGCGATGTGCTCAGGGACACCGGCCGCACCGCGATCATCGTCACCCACGATCTGCTCGACGCCCTGGCAGTCGCCGACAGGGTCATCGTCGTGGACGGTGGGCGGGTGGTCGAAAGCGGAACGGTGCGCGCGGTACTCACCGCGCCACGCAGCGACTTCGCCGCGAGAATCGCCGGCATCAACCTGGTCACCGGGGTGATCACCGCGCCGGGCATGCTCCAGACTCGCTGGGGTGCAAACATTTCCGGTATCGCCGACCTCGAGCCCGGTACCGCAGCGGTCGCCCTGTTCCGGCCGGCGGCGGTGGCGGTCCATCTGGCGCCGCCGCAGGCCAGTCCCCGCAATGTGATCGCGGTGACGATCGCCGAACTTGATCTGCACGGCACCACCGTCCGGGTCCGCGGGGTCGACCAACCCGACGGCGCCACCGGTCTGGCCGCCGATATCACCGCCGTGGCCGCTGCGGACCTCGACCTGGCGATCGGCCAGACCGTGCACTTTGTGGTCAAAACGCAGGAAGTGCAGCTACATCCGGCGCTGGCACCAATGATGTAGGGCATGCCCGAAGACCAACCCGCGCAGAGCCGACCAGCGCGAGACGCCCGACCGCTGCGTCTGGCGATCATCGTCGGCGCACTGGGCGTGGTGTTCGGCGATATCGGCACCAGCCCCATCTACACCCTTCAGACGGTTTTCAACCCCGACGATCCGCATCCGGTCCCCCTCGATGAGGCGAATGTGTACGGAGTTGTCTCCCTGATCTTCTGGTCGGTCATGCTGATCGTCACCTTCACCTACGTCACCCTGGTGATGCGCGCCGACAACCACGGCGAGGGCGGCATCATGGCGCTGATCACCCTGCTTCGGCGGGGCGCGAGCACCCGGGGCCACCGGACCGCCATCGTCCTCGGTTTCCTGGGGCTTTTCGGGGCGGCGCTGTTCTTCGGCGATTCCATGATCACGCCGGCCATCTCGGTGCTGTCAGCCGTCGAAGGCCTCAAGACCATCGAGCCCGACCTGAAGGACTGGGTGGTGCCCATCACCGCGGTGATCATCGTGGCGCTGTTCAGCGTGCAACGGCAGGGGACGGCGGTCGTGGGCCGGTTCTTCGGACCGGTGATGATCGTGTGGTTCGTCGCGATCGGCGCGTGTGGGATCCACGGGATCGCCGCCAATCCCGGCATTCTCGCGGCGTTGTCTCCGACCCACGCCATCGCCTTCATCAGTGGGCACTTCCACATCGCCTTCTTCGCACTGGCCGCGATCGTGCTGGCGGTCACCGGCGCCGAGGCGCTGTATGCCGATATGGGCCATTTCGGGCGCCGCGCCATCGTGTTCGGCTGGTTGGGCCTGGTGCTGCCGGCTTGCACCCTCAACTATTTCGGCCAGGGCGCGCTGCTGCTACAGGACGACAACGTGCACAGCGCCCCCTTCTTCCTGCTCGCCCCGGAGTGGGCGCGTCTGCCACTGGTGCTGCTGGCCACGGCGGCCACCGTCATCGCATCGCAGGCCGTCATCACCGGGGCGTTCTCGGTGGTGTCACAGGCCGTGCAGTTGGGGTATCTGCCACGGCTGCGGATCACGCACACCTCGGCGAAGGCCATCGGACAGATCTACGTCCCGTGGATCAACTGGGTCCTGATGGTCTCGGTGATCACGCTGGTCTTCGCCTTCGAGACGTCGGCCGCGCTGGCGTACGCGTTCGGCATGGCGGTGAGCGGCACCATCACCATCACCACTCTGCTTTTCCTGTATTACGCACGGCAGCAATGGAAGTGGCCGCTGTGGCTACTGGTGGTCGGCGGCGGCGCGCTGCTGGTCGTCGACCTGATGTTCTTCGCCGCGAACCTCACCAAGCTGGTGCACGGCGCCTGGCTACCGCTGGTCATCGCCATCTTCGCGTTCACCGTCATGACGACCTGGCAGCGGGGCAGGCACCTGGTGACCGATTCGAGACGGAAGATCGAGGGACCGCTTCGACCGTTCATCGACGAACTGGCGGATCGACGGCCCGCTCTGGCGCGCGTCCCCGGGACAGCGGTCTTCCTCAACCGCAGTGACGACACCACCCCGCTGGCCATGCGGGCCAATGTCGAGCACAACCACGTCCTGCACGAGCACGTGATCATCGTGTCGGTGCAGACATGCCCGGTGCCGAGGATTTCCGAGGATCAGCGGATCTCGGTGGACGCGCTGGGATACCGCGAGGATGGCATCGTGCACGTCACGGTCCACGCCGGATATATGGAGCGGCCCGACGTTCCGGCGGCGCTGCGGAGGCTGCCCACCGAGGTCACCGAAGGTGGCATCGATCTGGACGGCGCATCCTTCTTCCTGTCCCATCTGGAATTGGTCCCCGGCGACAGCACCGATATGACGGGCTGGCGCAAGCGCCTGTTTGTCGCGACATCGTTTCTCACCGCCGATGCGGCCGGGTACTTCCACCTGCCGCAGGACCGGACCATCCTGATCGGTTCGCGGATGGAAGTGTGAACTTCATTGTGATCTGCATCACCATGGATTGAATGGCCCTGCTCGTGGGTAACAAGCCCCCAGCGATCACAAACTTCACGGAGCGAGTAGCTCCAAGCACATGGCACGGCCCCGGTGTGTTTCCCGGGGCCGTACCAATATCTGGAGGGCGTGCCCGCACCAAGCTCCACCCCCAGAATTAGGCTAGGCTAACTCGCGAGCACCAGCGCTTGCGGTATCCGCATGGGCCGAGCGGGATCACTCAGAGTCGAGACCCCTCGCAGTGCGATGGGTGAATCTGCAGCGTTGAGGAGATCGTGGGTGACGGGACTGCATGATCCGGATAACGAGAAGAGCAGCTGCGGCGTCGGCTTCCTGACCCGCAAGGACGGCCGCCAGACTCACGACGTCATCCAGATGTTGCACGACGCACTGTGCGCCGTCCCGCACCGCGGCGGTATGTCCTCCGAGGGCGTCGGCGACGGCGCGGGAGTCAATCTCGACCTGTCCGTGCGGTTCTTCCGCGAGCTCACCGGCCGCTCCGATCTGGCGCTCGGACAGTTCGGCGTGGGCAACTTCTTCCTGCCCAACGACCCCGATTTCCACGCCGAGGCCGAAGGTGTGATCGAAAACACCCTGCGCGCGCAGGGCTTCGACATTCTCGTCAAACGGGATGTCCCCGTGGACAACTCGGCGATCCGCCCGGCGGCCGTGAAATACCAGCTGCCGATCCGCCAATGGGTGTTCACCGCGACGTCCGACCGCCCGATCCACGACGCGCTGATGGCCATCGAGGCCGTTGCCTACACCAACCCCCAGCTGGCCGGTCTCTACCCGCTGTCGGTCAGCGCCCGCACCCAGGTGCTCAAGGGCAGGCTGAACTCGAACGAGGTCGTCCCCTACTTCAGCGACCTGTCCGATCCGCGGATGGAAGTGCACTCGATGTTCTTCCACACCCGCTTCTCCACCAACACCGCGCCCAACGCGACGATGGCCCA
>JBPPMV010000428.1:0-13320 GCA_051306235.1 Mycobacterium sp.
CGTCGAACTTCCACGATGAGCCAGGGGCAGATGACCGAGTCCGAAAGCTGGGGGTATCGGTCGATCAACCGGAACAGCGATTGCATCGATCCCTTGAAAGCGCGTCCGTACCAGTGCTGGGACACGTTGTCGAAGGCCAGGAATCCGGCGGGCGGCAGGAAGGTGAACTCCACCTCGAACGGGGCCGACCTGATCCATCCCGCCATCTCGCGGCCGTTGGGCATCCATGTCTCGTAGGGGATGTGGGGCCTCAGCGGAAGGTTGAAGGGACGGGTCATGGGGTGCCAGAAGTCGATGGGGAAGGCACCATTGGGGGCTGCGATGAGGGCCCGGCCGCCCGGGCGCAAGACGCGTAGCAGCTCGTGGACATAGGCACGTTGATATGGATGCTGCTCCCTGCGCGGACGCGGCTCACCTACGTGCTCAATGACACCCGCACTCAGCACTGCGTCAAACGAACTGTCGGCGAACGGCAAATTCGTGCCGTCGGCGCGAAACAGCCGGGGTTTGACCTCCAGTGACTCCCACTGCTGCTTCCTGCTTCCGGGATCCACCCCGTACGCGTCGATTCCATTGCGGTACAGGTGTTCCACGACATGACCGATCCCGCATCCGTCGTCGAGAAGCGATTTGGCACCGAATTCATTCAGCCACGGCATCACGAAGTTGTCGACACGCTTGCGCATACCGTTGGCTTCCTGTGCGGCATGGCGATCGAGCCCCAGTCCCTCGTCGGCGCTCTGGGACCCAAAGAAATCAACGGTGCCATTCACGACCGGGTAGGAGTGCCCGGCCTCGCACTCGACGTTGTCACCGGACCGCGTCAGTAGTTCGTGGCAGTCGGGGCAGCACAGGCATGACGGCAGTTCGACCGATTCAATCGACATCTATCCCCCCTCGGACATGAGACCAGGTTAAGGAAGCGGCGGACCAGAAACGTAGATCAACCACAGGGATCTGCGGATCAACCCCCCGGCCAGCAAGCATAGGCACTGTGTGGGGTTATGACAATGCGTGGGTGCGGCTCCGTCTCTGCGGTGCAGCATGATTCGGGCCTGAGCCCCCGCGCACCCGGGATTTCGCACAGGTTCCGACCACTGCTTGTCGCACGCCCGTAACCCGGCGTTACATGGCGTCCTCCGATCCGCGCCCTAACCGCTGGTCACCGGGTCCGTGTTCACCAACTGGCCACTCAGCGAACTGCTCTGCGTCCGGAGAGCACCGGTCCGCCCGGAAATCCGGTGCGAAATCAGTAGTCGCGAAACACGTCTTCACGGCTGACACTGAGGATGTTTCGTGGCAGCTGCATTAATCGCAGAAGTGCGAAATCGACTGCGAACCCATAGAATTGGGCCGGTCGCGGCCATCTCGCAGCAAGTAGCGGCCGGCTCGACGAGCAAGGGGGAAGACATGCGCGTCCTCGTTACGGGACATCAGGGCTATCTCGGCACCGTCATGGTGCCGATCCTCACCCAGGCAGGGCATGAGGTCACCGGACTCGACATCGGGTACTTCGCGGACTGCGTTCTGGGGCCTGCGCCGGAGGATCCGCCGTCGATCGCCGTCGACCTGCGAGACGTCTCACCGGAGCATCTTGCGGGCTTCGACGCCGTCGTCCATCTTGCGGCGCTGTCCAACGATCCGCTGGGCGCGCTGGCGCCGCGGATCACCCATGACATCAACCACCACGCCTCGGTGCGACTTGCCCGGGCCGCGAAAGAAGCCGGCGTGCGGCGATTCCTGTACGCCTCGACCTGTTCGGTCTACGGCGCCTCCGGCGAGGGCCTGGTCACCGAGGACGCACCGCTGAATCCGCTGACCCCCTACGCCGAGAGCAAGGTCCGGGTGGAGGAGGACGTCGCCGCCCTGGCCGACGACGCGTTCTCGCCGGTCTTCCTACGCAACGCCACCTCTTTCGGGTTCTCCCCCAGGCTGCGGGCGGACATCGTGCTGAACAATCTGGTGGGCCACGCCGTGCTCACCGGTGTCGTGAAGGTCCTCTCCGACGGGACGCCGTGGCGCCCACTCGTGCACGCCCGCGACATCGCCGGCGCCTTTCTTGCCGTCCTGCAGAGCCCGACCGCGGTCACGCACTGCCGCGCCTTCAACGTCGGCACCGAGGCGAACAACCTGACCGTCGCCGAGATCGCACAGATCGTGGTGGACACAGTGCCGGGATCGCAGCTGACGATCGCCGGCGCCGCCAACCCCGACGACCGCTCCTACCGGGTGGACTTCTCGGCCTTCCGCGAGGCAGTCGGCTACGACGCCGCCTGGTCGGTGCTCGACGGGGCCCGGGAGCTGCGCACCGCGTACACCGAATACGGACTCGACGAGGACGGATTCGCCAACTCTTTCACGCGCCTGAAGAAGCTCGAGTCCCTCTGCACCGCAGGAACGCTGGACCCCGCTCTGCGCAGGGTGAGCACCAATGTCTGAGGGCTGCAGAGGATGCGGCGCATCCGACCTGTCCAGGGTCCTGGATCTGGGGTCGGTACCCGTCGCGAAGTACTTCCCGCCGGTGGACGCGCCGGTCGGCGCCGCCGAGAGCGGCAGCCCGCTGGCGATGGACCTGTGCCCGTCGTGCGGACTGGCCCAGCTCGCCGACGACAACACGATCTCCGACGAACCGCGCGGGCTGGAACCTCAAGCGCTCAAAGACCAAGCGGCGCAGGCAGTCGCCGCGGTCGAGGCGGCGGGGTGGCTGCGCGGTGACACGGTGCGGGAGTTCGGCAGCCCGCACGGCGGCACGTGGCTCCCGCTCCTGACCGGCGGGCGCGGGTTCCAGACCACTACCGGTCCGGCCGACGTCGTCCTCGACTCGTTCGGCATCATGCACGATCCCGACCAGCGGGCAGCCTTCACCCGCCGGGCTGCGGCCACCGCACCCGGCGGTGCGCTGCTCGTGCATTACCACTCGCTGTTGACGATCGTCAGCCAGGGCCAGTGGAACTCGTTGCGCGACGGTCATTTCGCGTACTACTCGATGACCGCTCTGACGCGGCTGCTCGCGGCCGCCGGGATGCGGGTGGTCACCGCGTGGGAGTTCGACCTTTACGGCGGAACGGTCTTGGCCGCCGCCGTTCACGGGACCGGCGTGGACCGCGACGAGTCGGTGGATCGCATCCTGGACGCCGAAACACGTTACGGCATAACCGATCCCGCGGCCGTAGGCACTCTTCAACGCAGCGCCGACCGGCATACCAGGGCCCTGCGCGACTGGCTGGAGGCCGAAGCGGCCGCGGGCCGGGAGGTGATGGCCTACGGCGCGGCGTCGCGTGCGGTCTCCCTGTTCAGCCGCGCGGGGTTGAATTCCACGCTGCTGCGCGCCGTCGCCGATGCGTCACCTGCCAAGCAGGGCAGGCGGATGCCCGCCACCGACATCCCGATCGTGTCGCCGGACGAGATGGTCGCCGCCAAACCCGACCGGGTCCTGCTGACGATTCCGGACCTGCTGGCCGAGGTCAGCGCGAACTATCCGGAGCTCGACGGCAGATGGCTGGTCGACGTCCAGTGACCCCGACGACGGTGGCAGAGGGCGCGCGGGCGTTCGCCGCGACCCCGGGCGCGGACGACATCAGGTTCATCGCGCCCATGCCCCGGCTGAGCGGAGACGGCAACGCCTGGGTCGACGAGCTACGTCGGCTGGAAGAGCGGGGTTTCGACACCGTCTGCATCTCAGAACATTTCACCAACGGCTGGCAGCTCTCGGCGCTGGCCGCGATGGGCTACGCCGCGGCCAGCACCAGCAGACTGCGAATCCTGTCCCTGGTCCTGCAGAACGACCTGTACCACCCGGCTCTGCTGGCCAAGCACATCGCGACGCTGGATGTTCTGTCCCACGGCCGCGTCGAACTCGGAATCGGCGCGGGATGGCATGCACCCGACTACCGCGCCGTCGGCCTCTCGTTCGATGGTGCAATGACCCGCGTACGCAGGCTCGCCGAGGCCCTCGATGTGCTGCGCGCGTACTTCACCGGCCCCGCCGTCGATTTCGCCGGGGACTACTACCGGGTCACCGACTTGGAGGCCCTCCCGCGGTGTGTCCAGCGCCCCAACCCGCCGATCCTGATCGGCGCGGGCGGCCCAGCCATGCTCGAACTGGCCGGACGAACCGCGGACATCGTCGGCATTCACGCCGCGATGCACCGCGACAAGACCAGCGCGGTGGTCGATCTCACCGCTGAGTCCATAGCGGCGAAGATCGCCCGGGTGCGCGACTCCGCGGCAGCCGCGGGCCGCAAGCCGCCCATTCTGCAGTTCATGTGCTATCACGTCCGAGTCACGGACGCCCCCGGCGGCGACGGGCCGCGCTCGTCGTGGGCAGCCCAGGTGGAAGCGCAGCGGGACGCGCTGGTCGATTCACCGGCCGTGCTGGTGGGCACGGCGCGCGAGTGCGCCGAGGCCATCCTGGAGTGGACCTCAGTGTTCGGGATCACCTACTGGCATCTGGGCCAGGACGTCAGCGCCGCCGGCATGATCCTCGACGAGGTTCGGTCGTTGCGTAACACATCCCACTAGGATGATCCGGTGCCGGCGCTGCTCGGCAAGCGTGTCCGGATTCTCGGCCTGGACCCCAAGGTCTGGCGCGGTACCGGCTGGGTGTACCGAGGTGTCGGGCCGAGGTGGCTGGTTCGCGGTGGACTTCGCGCAGGATGCCGTAGAGGTCCAGGGGAATCGCCCCGCCCGACACCAAGCCCGGTTCACCGTCGCATTCTGAGGCTGCGCTTGAGGGCGTCGGGCACCGGGGCGTCGGTGAACACAGCGCCCAGCACCGGCGCGTCGATCTTCACCAGTCGGGTGACGGCGCTGTGCAGGTCGCCGGCCTCGACCTCGGCAAACCGGGCCACCAGCACCACCCCGTCGCTGTACCGCGAAACCACCGCGGCGTCGGTGTACGCCAGCACCGCGGGCGTGCAGAGGATGACGTAGTCGTAGGCCTCGCCCAACTGCTGCAACAGCTTCTCGGCGGCGCTTGAGCCCAGCAACTCGCTGGGCTGCAACGTGATTCGACCCGCAGGCAGGAAATCCACCTGCAGGTCCGGTAGCGCGCGGATCGCGTCGCCGGGCTCGTATCCGCCGTCGAGTACCTCTGCTAGGCCGACTTCCTCGGCCATCCTGAGCGCCTCGGTCAGTCCCGGCCACCGCAGATCCGCGTCCACCACGAGCACGCGGTGCCCGGCGTCGGCGAGTGCGGCCCCGAGGCCGCACGCCACCGTCGTCTTGCCTTCCTTCAGTTCGGCGCTGGTGACGGTCACCACTCGGGAGGCGCTGCCCTCCAAGGCGTGTGCCAGGTTGGTCCTGATCTCGCGGAAGCATTCCATCGCCGCCGCATCGCCGGTCACCGACGTGAACGGGTCCTTACCGCGCGGCTTCGTCATCGGCACCGCCCCCAGCGGTGGCCGCCCAGTGATGGACTCGAGCGTCTCCGGATCCCGCACCGAGTGGATGAACCGGCCGCGCAGATTGGCCAGGGCGAGCCCGACCACGAACCCGGCGATGGCGCCGAGCCCCACGTTGCGCGTGGCGTTCGGCGACACCGGCACCGTCGGGATGACAGCCGGTCCCACCAGTGTCACCTTCGGCTTGGGCGTCGACGGCGACGTCTTGATCTGGAGTTCGTCGACGAAATCCGCAAACTCGAAAGCACTGGCGTTGGCGATCTCCCGGGCCATCGCGGGTGACGAGTCGGTCACCCCGAGATCGATCAGCACCGTTTCGGGCTCCACTGTCGCCTCCATCTTGGCTTCCACGTCTGCCACCGACGTGTCCAGCTGCAGCGTGTCGATCACGCGCTCGAGCACGGCCGGCGAGTGCAACAGCTGAACCAACGACAGCGCCATCGCCTGGGAGGCCGCGGTCTCCTGATAAGAGGCGTTGCTGACAGGTGCACCTCCCGTCGTGGACACGTAAATTTGGGCGCGAGCCTCGTATTGGGGCGTAGCCACGAGCGATCCCACCAGCCCCAGCACTGCGCCGACTAGCGCGACCGCCAGGGCGATCACCCACACAGACCAGCCCGAAATACGCTGTTTCAAAGTTCTTTTCATTTCTTCTCCGCCCCAAGTAGGTTGTGTACTCTCGACCGCACCGTCGTACTTCGCAATGCTGTCAACGTCCTCGGCGTGTTAGCTTGTGGACAAGATCGTAGGAGGCTGGGCGGTGCGCCGACTCATGAAGATGCGACCGGCGGGCACCGGAAGTCGCCAGAAGTGCTGTCGTGCAGTATTTTTGGTGTTGCTGATGGTTCTCGTCGCGATCGGGTGCGCGACGGTCGAGTCGAGTGCACCTGCACCGCACCAGTGGCTGCGTGCGAGTGCAAACGGACATTTCCTGGTGCTCGACAACGGCACCCCGTTCGTCATCCAGGCCGACTCCGTGTGGTGGCTGGGCGAACGCTCGACGCGTGAGGACGTCATCCGCTATCTGGACGCCCGGCGTGGCCAGGGCTTCAACACGGTGATGTTCATCGCCACCTTCGAGTTCGGCAGGGGACGCAACCCCTACGGCCAGAAGATCTGGGACAGTGATGCCTCCCAACCGAATCCGGCGTTCTTCGACCACATCGATTTCATCGTCGCCGAGGCCGAGGCGCGGGGAATGCACGCCGCGATCGCCCCAGCGTGGGTCAAGCACGTGACACCGCCGCGAGGTGACGGGTTGACGGTGCATAACGCGTACGGATTCGGCCAGTGGGTGGGCCGACGCTACCGCGACCGCCCGATCATCTGGATCATGGGCGGCGACGACGATAACTGGCACGTGCCGATCGTCAACGAGGTCGCCCGCGGCATCACCAACGGTGTCACCGGCTCGGACACCGGTCATGACGGCGTCGTGATCACCTACCACCCGGGTTGGGCGCAGTCCTCGGCGGCGAGGTTTCACGACGAGGACTGGCTCGACTTCAACATGGCGCAGAGCGGTCACTGTGGCCGCACACTGACCGCAGGCCATCGGCTCACCACGGTGGACTTCGAGCGCCGGCCACCCAAGCCCACGATGGACGGTGAGTCCTTCTATGCGGGACATCCGTTGTGCATGGATCCCTCGCAGCCCTACTCGACCGCGCAGCAGGTCCGCAACGGAATCTACAACGGGGTGTTCGGCGGCGGTGCGGGCATCGCCTACGGACACCACTCCGTCTGGCAGATGTACCAACCCGGACGCAAAGGGGTGAACGGTCCGGTGAAGTACTGGTACGACGCCCTCTCCGAGAAGGCGGCCACCCAGGTCGTCCATCTCCGCAGGCTGCTGCAGTCTCGTCCGATCTTCACGCGTACCCCCGACGGGGGAACCGGGACTGCCGAAGCAGGCACCCGCACCACGACGGCCGAGGACGGCGCCTACATGATGGTGTACTCGGCCGACGGCCGTCCCGTCTCCGTCGATCTGAATCGGTTGTCCGGGGCGACGGCTCGGCTGTGGTGGTACGACCCCCGTTCCGGGACGGCGATCGACGCCACGACGGTGCCGTCGGCCGGCGAGATCACCATGACCCCGCCAGAAGCCGGGGACTGGGTTCTGGTGGTCGACGACACTGCGCACGGATTCCCGGCGCCGGGGGCGCACTTCGACCAGCCCACCGACTTCGGTTGAGCCGGTTGCTCTTTCACATGGCACTATGCACCGCCTGCACAGCCCACTCGCTGGCACCGTCATCGAACCGCACCAGTGTCAGTGTCCCGCCCGCCGCGATCTCGATGGAATCCCGCAACGTCCCGAAATCGATGTTGCCACCCGGAGCGAAGAACACCGATCCGTCAGAGGCCTTGAACACCAGTGTTTCTCCCGGGAGGCGGCTGGCGCTCACCTCACGGATCGGCGTCGGCGAGGCTTTGAGTACGACGGTGGTCGCCGCTCCGACCGAGATGGCGGATGACGGATCGATGCGCCGGCTGAGGTTCTGCGTGACGATCTTGCCATCGGTCATCGTGTTCGACAACCGCACCTGTGCACCGCTGTCGTCGCACGAGGCCATCACGCCGTACTGGCCGATGAACACGTTCTCCGACCCGGAGACCAGCGAACGATCGACCGCCCGGATGGAGAACGCGTCGCCACCGCCCTGCGCCGAATTGGCGAAGTGGCATCGATCCACTCTGTTCTGGCCGGTGTTGGCGAACAACAACCCGGTGTCTAGCGCCTCGAAATGGCAGGTGTCGAAGGTCACCGACTCGGCGACGTCCACATAGACGCCGAGTTGGCCCTGTTGGATCGAGACATTGGCGAACAGGTGGCTGTGGCCACTCCTGTTGGAGACGTAGCGGGTGGAGCCGTCGGGCTCCGGTGCATAGTTGTCGAGTTGTCGGCAGATCTTGACATTGACCCCGGGATGTTCACCGCGGGAACCGAATCCATCGATCCGGCCGTTCATCCACAAGGTCTGGTTCACCTGGCCCGACATCAACAGCGATATCGATCGCGCCGAGTCGTGGCGACGCTCCAGGACCACGTTGCTGAAGGTGAGGAACTGAACCGGATCCAGCGCGTCCTGGCCACCGCCCTGCAGCCACATCTGGGCGCCGCCGAAGTTGTACACGCGGACGTTGCGGAAATCGGAGTGCCACAGCCCCGAGGCGTTGTCGCCGCGCACCCGGCGCGCCGCGACATGGATGCCGTGCTGCTCGCCGTTGCCGTCGGCCGCTATCACACCGACGCCCTCCAGCAGAACCGACCGCACCGGGCCCGAATCGATGGTCAGCACCGCGGAATTGCGCGATCCCGGTACCGCGCGGATCACGGTGGCCTCGGGCCCCGCCCCCCGGATCCGGCTCTGGTCGCGCAGGATCAGTCCGTCGGCCAGGTAGTCGCCGGCCGGCAGGTACAGCGTGAGTCCGTTGTCGCGAGCGAAGTCAATGGCCACCTGCAGGTTTCGCGACACATCGGCGCCCTCTCCGACGACGCCGAAATCCCGCGCATTTACCAGGAGTCCCCCCAACTCGGTGGCGACCTCGGCGGTGACCTGGGTCGTCTCGGTGGCGCACGCGCTCAGACTGACCACGGCCGTCGTGGTCACTCCAGCCAGCAGCGCGTTGCGGCGGCTCAACACCGTCTGGTCCCTAGACACCAGCGGATCTCCCGCCGGATGCCGGCCGCACCGGTCCGTAGCAGGCTCCCAGTAGCACGGCCATGGCCAGATAGGTTGCCGGATAGCCGAGCCCGCCGGTGCTCACGCTGCCCACAGCCAGCGCGGACACCAGCACGATCTGCACCCTGCGTTGGGTGCCCGCCAGGGCTTCTGACGGCCACAGCGCCCGGTTGACCGCCCGCCACACCAGGTGAGCCATGAAGCCGGCGTACAGCAGCAGGCCGACCACCCCGGCCTTCATCAGGTAGTAGACGTAGCCGTTGTGCAGGAACGGCGCCTCGGTGCGGCTGAACGTCGCTTTCGACGACGCGGTCTCGAAGCCGAACCGCACCGAACTGCCCCACCCCTGGCCGATCAGTTGACCGTTGAACGGTTGGGCGAGGAACTGCAGCATTGCCTGATCGGCCTCAAATGCCCGGTAGTTGTCCGCGATCTGCTGGCGGGTCTGCAGGCTGGTGGCCGCCAGCTCGTTGGCCGAGTTGGTGACACGGGTGAGGAAGAACTCGTCGATGAACTGGCGGACCGCGGGCAGGAAACTGCCGATGGCCAAGTACACACACACCACCACCGCGGCGGTCGCCGCCGCGGTCATCACGAACTTCCAGAGATCCGCCGACATCTTTCCCGCGCGGTCCAAGGCGATGCCCGTCATGCCCAGCGCGACCAGGACGAGGTTGATCATCAGGCCCCGCGACAGGGTGAACAGCACCGAAGTGACCATCAGAGCGGCACAGAACTGCACCACCCGTCGCCACCGGCGGTCACGCACCTCGCAGAGCAGCAACATGCAGGCGCAGACGGCGACGAACTGGGTGACAGAACCGCGTCCGGCCTCCAGCCGGAACGCGTACAGATCGGTCACCCCGCTGGACAACACCATGGCGAACCGCACGAGGTGGACCATCGAGATGAACATTCCGGCGGCGACGACCCCGATGAGCAACGACACGAATGACTTACGGGACCAGGCGAAGTGGTACCCGATGACGAAGAACAGCAGGTACGACACCGCCATCCCGACATCGCGCTGCAGGTCGATCGCCATCGGAGCCGCACCGAAGATGTTGGCGGACACCGCCGACACCAGGCCCGTGGCGAGGATGCCGACCAACCAGTACCCACCGGCGGGGAAGCGCAGGGCCGGCATACCCGAGTCGAAGACGAGAGCGAGCACGCAACTGCCGACGGCTGCGGCGATGCCGATCAGGGGTCCCAGGTACTCGGCGACGAGCAGCGCGACGAACACCGCCGTGGTGAGCTGCCACCAGTTCGCCGACACCCGTTCGGCGGGTGCGGTCGTGGTCACGGTCGCGGGGGTCACGATTCCTGCCTTGTCACGGTCACCGCACCGAGCATCCGTTCTGCGATCGCCTGGTGGCCGCGGTCGTTCGGATGGAAGTCGTCCGAGAGCCCGTATTTGGTCGGCTCATCCGCAGGACCGCTCATGCCGTCGTTCTCCGCGAGGTCGCTGATGCTGCGGAACACACCGCCGCCGGCCTCGCACAGGTCTTTGATGATGATCTCGTAGCGCCCGCCCGTGTCGGCAGGCCGCCACGGCCCGATGCACAACAAAGCCGCATCGGGCGACGCGCCCTTGATCCGGTTCAGCAGCTCGTGGTAGTTCTGCCGGAAGGACTGATGGCTGATCCGCGTCACGTCGTTGGTCCCCAGTTCGACCACGACCAGGTCCTGGTCACGGGGAATGTCGCGGTTGCCGAGCGCGGTCGTGGTGGTGCCGCCCAGCGAGTTCAGCGGGGTGTCGGTCACCGCGCCGCCGGTGCGCCATGACTGCACCATCAGTGAATGGAAGCCACGATCGGCCGTGGTGGCGTAGAGCCCGTGGTCCAGCGAGTCGCCGACGAACGTGACGCGCATCGGTGCGCCGGCCTCGACCGACACGGTTGCGACGTTCTCGGGGTCGCGCGCCGGCTGGGGCTGACCGAACATCGCGGCGCCGACCGCGGTGGCGCACAGGGCGGCGGCCAGCGCGACCAGCATCGCGGTCGAACTGCGGGATCTGAGGGCCATCAGCACGGCGCCCGGAACTTGAGTACCTTGGCGGGGACACCACCGACGATGCAGTTCGGGGGGAACTCGCCGCGCACCACACTTCCCGCGGCAACCACGGTTCCCGATCGGACGTGGCTGCCCGCCAGGAAGGTGCACCGCGCACCGATCCAGACGTTGTCTTCGATGATCACCTCGGCCTCCCGGAAGCCCTGGCTGCGGATGGGGGTGTCCACGTCGTCGGTGACGTGTTCGGTGGAGTGAAAGGTCACGTACGGACCGGCGATGACGTCCTTGCCGATGCTCACGCCGCCCGTGCACCCGATGTGGGCGTGGTCTCCGATTCCGCTGTAGTCGCCGATGGTCAGACCGACACCCCGTTTGGACAACTGGCTCGTCGTGGTCACGATCGCGCGACGGCCGAGCTTGGCGCCCCGGCCGAGGCGGACGCCACGCGTCCCGCTGGCATCGACGATCGCCCCGGCACCGATCGTGGAGAACGGCGCGGCGTCCAGATTCCGTTTACACATGATCTGGACGCCGGCGCCCCGGAAGACTTTGCCACGCAACGTCAGCAGGCCCCTGAGCAACTGGAGGCCGCGGCGCAGGTACTCGCCGAACAGGAACCTGCGTGGGATATCCGGGTCGATGCTGTAGGTGCGGCCGGCACCGCGTATCACGCGCTCTACGAGTGGCATGTCACACCGCCCTTGTGCGGCGACGGACGACGAACAGGAACAGCAGGTGACCCAGCACCACGACCGACCACGCGGATGCCGACGCCAAAGCCGCACCCGCGGCACCCATCGACGGCACCGTGCAGAGCGCCGTCAGCAGCAGCACAACAGCTCCGACGGCTGTGTTCGCCGACGCCGCGACATGATGGCCCCGCAGGACCAGTTGGACGCCCACGACGGCAGATGCGCAGATTGCCGCGGCGGCGATGACAGCCGGGATCACGACTGCGGTGTCGAATCGGAAGTCGGGCCAAATCCTCGGTCCCACGCCGAGCAACGCCGCCCCGATCGCCCCGCTGCCGAGCAGGCCGAGCGCGAGCGCGAGCGCGGTGAGTCGCTGTACGCGCCGGTGTGCACCCGCGTTGTGGGCGGCCTGGATCAGCGCCACGAGCGGCAGGTACAGGTAGGTGATCCCGGTCAGCGGCCGGACCACGGCCTGGTACTGACCCGCTTCGGCAACACCGACCACCGCGGACAACAGGTAGGTCTCGGTCCAGGTCAGCAGGAACGCAGTGGCCGAGACCCCGAGGCCAGGCAGCCACACTCGCCAACTGCTCTGCAAGAAGGCCCATTTCGGTAACCGCGGCAGCTGCGGGCGGCGCAGGAGTATCGAGGTGACGATGGCGCCGAGCATCGCGATCAGCGCGGTACCCCCGAAACTGCCTGCGATCGAACCAGCCTTGGGTGCGTTCTGCCAGACGAGGTTGTAGCGACTCGTGGTGATCTCCGCGCCATGTTGTGCCGCCGCAGAGGCATGTGCCCGATCCCCGATGAGCCACACCGCGCAGACCAGTGCGGCGCCGGCCACGATGGCCCAGCTCATCCCCCATATGGCCAGTACGGCGCACACGGCGATTCCGCAGACGCACAGGACCGAGGCAACCCCGACCGCGTTGATACGCAGTTGAACTCGCAGTGCCGGCGGCAGATCGGTGCGTAGGGAGGCGTTGATCAACCCCAGATCGGAGAGTTGCAAACCGGCCTGCAGGAGCGACAACGCCAGTACGACATAGCCGAACTCGATCGCCCCCAGGTTGTTTGGCAGGAAGTAGAACTGGGCCACCGCCAGCGCCCCGGTGACCACGACGATCGCGCAGTACAGCCCGGGCGTGACGGGACGTCGACCGCTCCCACGCTCGTCCGGGCGGTCGACCAGATCGGTGTACCGGACCGATATCACTCCCACACTGCCAACGCGTTCTTCATCAGATGCGCGGCTCTGCGATCCTCCGGATCACGCCACTTGCGGACCGATGCACGGAAGGCGTTGCCCGCGGTGAACGTCACGCGCCAGGCCGTCCGGGTGGCGATCGACGGTTCGAACGCGACCGTGTAGTAGTCGTAGAGGTTTTTTCCCCACAGGGAACCCACATCGGGCGGCGGCAGGGCCGGGCTCCGGCCGGTCTGGTTGGGGACGGAGGCCACGGCCTCGACATCGATTGCCGAGGAACCACCGACCTCGTGATAGGCACGGGCATCCGCAAG
>JBPPMV010000429.1:0-15418 GCA_051306235.1 Mycobacterium sp.
GTACTCGGCGCCGAGCTCAACGGCGCGCCGATCGACGGAACGCACATCTTCGACTTCTGTGTGCGAACCCTGTTGCGCGACCCCGGTCACCCCATCTGACGATCGTGGTAACGTCATTACCACTCCACGGAAACCAGCCTTTCAGGAGATGGAAATGCCCTCACGCACTTTGTCGTATCCGGTCTTCGACGCCGACAACCACTTCTACGAACCGAAGGAAGCGCTGACGCAGTTCCTTCCGGATCACCGCAAGGGCGTCATCGACTACATCGAGGTCCGCGGCCGCACCAAGATCATGGTGCGCAACCAGGTCAGCGACTACATCCCCAACCCGACGTTCGAGGTGGTCGCGCGACCCGGCGCCCAGGAGGACTACTTCCGGCACGGCAGCGGCGGCAAGAGCTACCGCGAGGTGATGGGCAAGCCCATGAAGGCCATCCCCGCGTTCCGCAACCCACAGGCCCGCGTCGAGGTGCTCGACAGCCTGGGCCTGGACTACACGCTGATGTTCCCGACACTGGCCAGCCTCGTCGAGGAACGGCTCAAGGACGACCCCGATCTGATCCTCGACATCGTGCATGCTCTGAACCAGTGGATGTACGAGACCTGGCAGTTCAACTACGAGGACCGGATCTTCTCCACCCCGGTGATCAACCTGGGCAATGTCGAGCGCGCCCTGGAAGAGCTCGAGTGGTGCCTGGAGCGCGGTGCGAAGACCGTCCTCGTCCGGCCCGCACCGGTGCCCGGCTACCGCGGCAGCCGCTCCATGGGTGTCGAGGAATTCGATCCGTTCTGGAGCGCGTGCGTCAAGGCCGGTATCCCGGTGGCCATGCACGCTTCGGACAGCGGATACTCCAACTACCTCAACGACTGGGAGCCCGCGACCGAGTTCAAGCCGTTCTCGCCGACCTCCTTCCGGATGGTCGCGATGGGCAAACGCCCGATCGAGGACACCATGGCCGCACTGGTCTGCCACGGTGCGCTGACCCGTAATCCGGATCTGCGCATCCTCTCGGTCGAGAACGGCGCATCCTGGGTGCCCTACCTGCACTACCAGTTCAAGGACGTCTATTCGAAGATGCCCGACTCCTTCCCCGAGGACCCCATCGAGGCGTTCCGGCGCTGCGTGTACGTCGCACCGTTCTGGGAGGACGACTTCAAGCAGATGGCCGACCTGTGCGGGATCGACCGGGTGATCTTCGGCTCCGACTGGCCGCACCCGGAGGGCCTGGCCGACCCGATCAACCTGGTGAGCGACCTGGAGGCCCATGGCCTCGACGAAGAGGGTGTGCGAAAGGTGGTGGGCGCCAACATGATCGACCTGTTCAAGGTTCCCAACCAGATCGTGCACAAGCCGGACGTGCCCGCCATGACGTTCGCCTGACGCTGGAGACATAGATGACCGATGTGGCCAACCCCGAACAGCTGCTCTTCGCCTCGACGGCGCAGTCCTTCCTGGAGAAGGAGGCGCCGCTGAGCAAGGTCCGCGAGATACAGGCTGCCGGCGGGTCTTTCGATGCCCAGTGGTGGCAGCGTGCGGCCGAGCTCGGCTGGGCGAGTCTGCTGGTACCCGAGGAGCTCGGAGGTGGCAGCGTCTCCGGTGACGGTATCGCCGATCTTGCGCTGCTCGCCGAGCAAGCCGGGCGCTCGGTGGCACCCGGGCCCCTGCATCCGGTCAGCGTGGTGCTGGCCGGGCTGGTCGAGGCGCCGGAGAACCATGAGGCGACGATCGAGTCACTGGTGTCCGGCGAATCCGTGGCGAGCTGGGCGGTCTACGAACCCGGCAAACCGTTTTCACCGCTGACGCCTGAACTCACCGCCACCGCGACCGACGGCGGTTACCGGCTCGACGGGGTCAAGGACCGGGTCGAAGCCGGGGATGCGGCCGACCTGCTGCTGGTGACGGCGAGCCTGGACGGTGCCGTCCGCCAGTTCGTGGTGCGCACCGACACCACCGGGGTGAGCGTCGAGACGCAGAACTCGGTGGACATGGTGAAGCGTTATGCCCGAGTCCGTTTCGACGGTGTCGAGGTCGGCGCCGACGCCGTGGTGGGCTCGGCCGAGCAGACCCCCGCGGTGATCGAGCGTCAGCGCCAGGTGGCTCTGGTGCTGCAGTGCGCCGAGACCGTCGGCATCCTGGACGCCGTGCTGGCCATGACCCATCAGTGGCTGCTCGACCGGCACAGCTTCGGCAGGCCGCTGGCCTCCTATCAGGCCCTCAAACACCGATTCGCCGATATGAAGCTGTGGTTCGAGGCCGCGCGGGGCACCACCGCAGGAGCCGTTACGGCCGTCGGCCGGCGCTCCCCGGACGCCGCGAAACTGGTGAGCGTGGCGAAAGCCTATGTCGGCGAACGCACCCCGGTGATGCTGCAGGACTGTGTGCAGCTGCACGGCGGTATCGGCGTGACCTGGGAGCACGATCTGCACCTGTATCTGCGGCGGGCGGTGCTGAATCGGGCGATGTTCGGCTCGCCCGAGGATCACCACCGTGCCGTATACGAATTGAGCCGGAAGGTTCCCGCATGACCGAGACAGCCACCACCACCGGCACCTACGAGTCGGTGGCCGATTTCAGCAGCCGTGCCAGGACCTGGCTGGCGGCGAACATGCCACCGATCGATCCGGAGAATCCCCCGTTCTCGGTGCGGGCCGATCAAGAATCCTGGGATCGCAACAAGGAACTGCAGAAGCTGCTCTACGAGGGCGGCTTCGCCGGGATCTGCTTTCCCCGCGAATACGGTGGCCTCGGTCTCGATCTCGCGTACCAGAAGGCGTTCAACGCCGAATGCCGCAGCTATGAGATGCCGCTGATCCTGAACACCCCGTCGTTCACCATCTGCGCGGCGACCATCCTGGACATGGGCAGCGAGGAGCAGAAGCGGGACCGTATCTCGGCGGCCATTCGTGGTGACGAGATTCTGTGCCAGTTGCTGAGCGAGCCCAGCGGCGGTTCCGATCTGGCGGGCGTCATCACCCGCGCCGATCGGGTCGGCGACAAGTGGATCATCAACGGCGCCAAGACCTGGAGCACCAGCGCCTTCGCCGCCGACTACGGGCTGATGCTGGCCCGCACCGACTGGAACCTGCCCAAGCATGAGGGCCTGACCATGTTCCTGGTCCCCCTCGACGCCGCCGGTATCACCATGCGGCGCATCAAGGAGGTCAACGGTAACGAGGAGTTCTGCGAGGAGTTCTTCGACGGCCTCGAGCTCGGTGACGATGCCGTGGTCGGCGCGGTCAACGACGGCTGGACGGTGGCCACCCGGCAGCTGCATCATGAGCGGCGCGCAGTCGGTGGCGGATCCGAATTCGCCAGTGGCACCGGGGCCGAGAATGCCAGTGAGATGCCACCGGACCATATCGCACTGGCCGAGGCCACCGGACAGGGCGCGGATCCACGGGTACAGGACCTGGCCGGGCGCGCACTCGTTCGTCGCATCGTGAAGGAACAGCTCATCGACCACGTGTCCCGGTCGATCGCCGACGGCTCGCTGCCGCCCAACGCGGGCACGCTGATCCGGTTGTTCCACGCCGAGACCACTGAACTCGAGGTCGATACCGCCCTGGCCATCGCCGGCACCGCCGGTGTCATCGACGAGGGCACAGGTCAGCACGAGATCGGTGTGCGCTATCTGTCCCGGCAGACCGGCTCGCTGGGCGGCGGAAGCTCGGAGATGGCCCGAAATGTCATCAGCGAGCGGGTGATCGGGTTCCCCCGCGAACTCGCCGCCGACCGTGGCGTGCCGTTCAATCAGGTCAAGCGCAACAAGGGCTAGCTTTCGCTCAGCGGCTGTCGCGCTTGGCCTGGCGCCGGGCGCCGGCCGCGATCGAGCTTGCCTCACGCTTTTTGCGACCGGGCGACTGCCGGGTCTTGTCGGCGGGCACACGGGACTTCGCGACCACTCGAGGCTTGGCCGCGGAGCTGCGAGCTGCCCTGGCAGACGCAGGCTTCGAGGGCTCCTGGCTCGCCATCGCCAGACGTGCATCCTTGAGATCGCGTGCGCTCTGCCGGGCGGCGACACCGAGTTGACGGCTCACCCGGGCCAGCGCGTCCTCGAAGATCTCGGCGCGGGCCGCGTTGTTGGCATTGGCCGGGCGGGCCTTGCCACGAGCACCTTTTGCGGGCACCCGGGCAGCAGCCCCGCGCCGATACACCCCGACATGCTTGTTCCGCACTCGGCGCACCTTGGCGTGTAGGTCGAGAAGCTCCTCTTCGTCGAGAGCACTCAGCTCGCTCGCCGCCGTCTCCCGGACCAAGAGCAGGTCGGATTCACTCAGCGAGCTCAACAGTTTCTGCGTCGTCATACTCCGAATGCTTACTCGGTTCTGTTGGCGTTCGGGCAATAAATCGAAAAGCCGTGATCGCAGAAAATCAGTTGTCCGCGCCGGGTATTCGGCACAGGATGGGTCCCATGCTCGATGTCGACCACTTCATCAGAGACGGTTTCGTGAAGATCGAATCCGCCTTCGACCGCGAGCTCGGCCTGCGCTGCCAGGAGCAGCTCTGGGCCACAACCGGTTTGGACCCTTGCGACCCCGGCACCTGGACGGAGTCGTTGGTACGGGTGACCTCCATGGCGACACCGGATTTCACCGCGGCCGCCAATACCTCGGTGCTCACCGATGCGTACGACGCGCTCGTCGGCCTTGGCAACTGGCGGCCCCGTCTCGGGCTCGGGACGTTCCCGCTGCGGTTCCCCAGCGATGAGCCGCCACGGGAGGCCGGCTGGCATGTGGAGGGATCGTTCTACGACGCCGACGGTCCGCGGCTCAGCCTGCGCTCGCGTGGCCGGGCGCTGCTGATGCTGTTCCTTTTCTCCGATGTGGGTCCGGATGACGCGCCGACGGCGATCCGGGTGGGCTCACATATCGCGGTTCCCCCGGTGCTGGCCCGCCACGGGTCCGACGGGGCACCGTGGATGCCGGTCTGCCAGGAGGTGGTGCCTGCCACCGAGGGCTACCCGGTGGTGGCTGCGACCGGCCGGATCGGCGACGTCTACCTGTGCCACCCCTTCGTCATCCATACCGGGACGGCGCACCGGGGCGCGGTGCCGCGCTTCATGGCCCAACCTCCCCTGGAGCCCGCCGGCGAACTCGACCTCGACGCCGAACACCCGAGCCCGGTGGCCCGCGCCGTGCTCGACAGTTTGCGGGCGAAGGGCATCGCACAGTGGACGTAGAAGATTCTCCTCGAGGGTGGTCCATGGTGTTGCTTGTGCTGGATGCGCAAACCAAACAGAGCCACGGCAGGCGGCTCGACACGTCGTGCCAACTGCGTATCATCACCTGAAGACAGCGATTCACGGCCATCCAGCTCGGCGACCCGCTGCACCGTGCCCTACCCGCAGCAAACTGCTATTGTTTCGCTCAATCTAGTGGACGAGGCGTGATCGCATCGTCCCTTCCGAAGGGCGCGACGTGGATCCACGCACTGGTTGTACGGGGCCGTCTCCGTGAAAGAGCTGGTAAGGGACCTCTTCGATTCGATCGACCCCTTGGCGCTTGCCCGCCGAGTCGCCGAGCAGGCGTGCCTGCTGCTTCCGGACGTAGACGGCGCCGTGGTCGTCCTTCACCTCGACGGTCGGCCGGTCGTGGTGTCCGCCCACGGCACGCTGGACCACCTGCTCGGTAGCACGGCGCCCACAGATCTCGACCTTCAGCCCCGCGCAACGACACACGTGGAACCCGGCCGGTGCTCCGTACTGAGCACCCCGCTCGTCCGGGGAGGCACCGCATTGGGTTGGGTCTCCATCGTTTCCGCCAATCCGCTGGCGATAGACGATGGCCATATCGTGGCGATGTCGGCAGCCAGCCGCTTCATCTCGACTCTTCTCAATGCCAATGCCGAACTGGCCGAACAACTTCACGACCTGATGAGCGACCCGCCAGCGGGCACAGCACTGGATCCGACCACATGCTTCCTCACATCGCTTATCGCCCCAGATGCCGCGCTACGCCAGCAGGTGCGCGCAGAGTTGACGGACGCCGCGGACCCTGATCGCCTGCGCGCGGTCTTCCAACCCATCCGATATCTGAGTGACCTTTCGGTCACCGGGTACGAGGGATTATCGCGGTTCCTCGACGGCTGCGATGTCCGCCCGGATCACTGGTTTGCCAAGGCGGACCAGATCGGCCGGCGTAGAGAGCTGGAATTGACGGCACTCGAGACGGTCTTGAATGCAGCAAACGCCATTCCGCCCCGATTCGATCTCTGGGTCAATCTGAGTCCCAACACTGCCGCGCACCCCACTGCCCGCGAGCTACTCCGTTGCAGCGGCCGGCGTGTCACGATCGAACTGACCGAACACGAGGAGGTCGGCGAATCGACCTACGCCGCGCTCGAGGACCTGCGCCGGGACGGGGTGCGGCTCGCCGTCGATGACACCGGCGCCGGATTCTCCAGCCTCAACCGGATTCTGCGGCTGCGACCCGACGTGATCAAGCTCGACCGCGAACTCACCGCCGGCGTGGAAACCGATCCTGCGCGCCAGGCATTGGCCACCTCGCTGGTGTATTTCGCTCAAGAAATCGGTGCAACCACCGTCGCCGAAGGCATCGAAAATGCCGAACAGCTTCGCACGCTGCACGAGATCGGAATCCAGTACGGCCAAGGGTTTTGGCTGGGCCGGCCGGAACCGGCCCCCGTACAACTCAGTTAGAACCACAACTCAGTCAGAACAGGGTGGGGTGCGCCGGTGCCGTGACTTCGGAGGAAACGGCACCGGCGCCGGCCATGGGCGCTCGCCCAGTCAATCGGTACCGCGACAGCATCGGTGCCACCTTGGCCCGCAGCTCATCTCGGTACTCCGGCGGGAGATACGCTCCGCGCCGGTACAGACTCCGGTATTGAAAAACGCGCTCGGGATGCGTGCGCTGTAACCACTGCATGAACCAGGCGCGCGTCGAACCGCGCAGGTGCAGACCGAACACGGTGGCACCGGTGGCACCGGCCTCCGAGATCTGGCGGAGCAGATCGTCGAGATGCTCGGTGGAATCGGTCAGGCCGGGCAGCACCGGCGCGACCATCACATGGCAGTCCAGGCCCGCGTCGCGGATCGCCGAGATCAGTGCCAGCCTGGCCTGCGGCGACGGTGTCCCGGGTTCGACTTCGCGTTGCAGCACCGGGTCCGCGACCGCCAGGGAGATCGACACGCTGGCGCCGGCACCGTCACGGGCGGCCTCGGCGATGAGCGGCAGATCACGACGTAGCAGGGTGCCCTTGGTCAGGATCGAGAACGGCGTCCCGGAATCGGCGAGTGCGCCCAGGATCCCCGGCATCAGCCGGTAGCGGCCCTCGGCCCGCTGATACGGATCGGTGTTGGTGCCCAGCGCCACCGTCTCGCGGGTCCACGACGGCCGTCGTAGTTCCCGGGAAAGAACCTCCGCGACATTGGTTTTCACCACGACCTCGGTGTCGAAGTCCGCACCGGAGTCGAAGTCCAGGTACTCGTGGGTGGGGCGGGCGAAGCAGTACCGGCAGGCGTGTGAGCACCCGCGGTAGCCGTTGACGGTAAACCGGAACGGCAGCATCGACCCGCCGGGCACCTTGTTCAGTGCCGACTTGCACAGGATTTCGTGGAAGGTGATCCCGTCGAACTCCGGGGTGCGCACGCTGCGGACGAAGCCGAGCCGCGCCAGACCCGGCAATGCGCCGTCATCGACGCGCACACCCTGTCCGTCCCACCGCATGAATCCCATCGAACATGCGTTCGATGGGATTGTCAAGCAGTCAGGCGACTACCACTGCGTGCCCTGGCACGTGACGCTGTAGGGGTTGTCCGCCGCGGAGATGATCTGGTCACCCGCAGCAATGTCACAGTGCGCATTGGGCGGGCCGACAGAGCCCTTGGTCGTGCTACTCACCTGCAGGATCGCCCACTGCGGATCGGCCAGCGTGGTCTCGAACACCCACGGCGCCTCGGGGCCGACGGTGATGGTCTCGCGCTTGGCGTAGGCATACGCATCGGCGTTGTAAGCATCCTTGCTCGGCGGCTGCGCCGTCACATAGAACACCTGGAACTGATAGGGCGCACCCGAGGTCAGTGTGTAGCGCACCACCTGACCGTCCGGCTCGGCACCGGCCGTCGCGGTACCGAACGCGAGCGCCGCGCCTGCCACCATCGCTGCCGCGCCGGCGGCTGCTCCTACCCTGCTCGTGGTTTTTCGCATGCCCATCACATCGCCGGACGCTACCGGATCGTTACATCTGGCACATCCGCACCACCCGGCCGGCGACTTGTACCCGTTAATCGCCGGCAAACACGGATTGAGCAAGAGGTTAATTTGTTCGTCACATAGAGAAATTTCACAGAAACCTAGGCGTCCTAACGTGCCGATTCGACACCCACTCGGGTTCCGAAAGTTCTGACGATGCACTGAAATCGAAGGAAAGGCCTTAGATGCGACTCCCCCGACCGATGTTCAACAGATCAGCATTGATAGCGGGGAGTGTCGTGGTCACCGCCTCGATGGTGCTCGCCGCCTGTGGCAGCAAGGCCAGTGACGAAGAGGGCACCGCTGCGGCCTCCTGCGTGGACACCTCAGGGTCGACGATCAAGGTCGGCTCCCTGAACTCACTGTCGGGCACCATGGCCATCTCCGAGGTCACCGTGCGCGATGCCATCAAGCTGGCCGTCGACGAGATCAACGCCGCAGGTGGTGTTCTGGACAAGCAGATCTCGATCGTCGGCGAGGACGGCGCCTCCGAACCCACCGTGTTCGCCGAGAAGGCCGAGAAGCTGATCAGCAGCGACTGTGTCGCAGCCGTTTTCGGTGGGTGGACCTCCTCGAGTCGCAAGGCCATGCTGCCGGTGTTCGAGAGCAACAACTCGCTGCTCTACTACCCGGTGCAGTACGAAGGCCTGGAATCCAGCAAGAACATCTTCTACACCGGCGCGACCACCAACCAGCAGATCGTGCCGGCGCTGGACTACCTCAAGGAGAAGGGCACCAAGTCCCTCTACCTGGTGGGCAGTGACTACGTCTTCCCGCAGACCGCCAACCGGATCATCAAGGCGTACGCCGAAGCCAACGGCATCGAGATCAAGGGTGAGGACTACACCCCGCTGGGCTCGACCGACTTCTCCACCATCGTCAACAAGGTCCGCACGGCCGACGCGGACGCGGTGTTCAACACCCTCAACGGCGATTCCAATGTGGCGTTCTTCCGCGAGTACAAGAACGTGGGACTGACCCCGCAGGCGATGCCCGTGGTCTCGGTGTCCATCGCCGAGGAAGAGGTCGGCGGTATCGGTGTGCAGAACATCACCGATCAGCTGACCGCCTGGAACTACTACCAGACCATCGACACCCCGGTGAACAACGCGTTCGTCGCCGCGTACAAGAAGGCCTACGGCGAGGACAAGCCGACCTCCGATCCGATGGAGGCCGCCTACGTCTCGGTTTACCTGTGGAAGAACACGGTCGAGAAGGCACAGGCCTTCGACACCAAGGCCATTCAGGACAACGCGGGCGGCGTGACCTTCGACGCCCCCGAGGGTCTGGTCACCATCGACGGTGAGAACAACCACATCACCAAGACCGCACGCATCGGCGAGATCAAGCCCGATGGCCTGATCTACACGGTGTGGGAGTCCCCCGCCCCGATCGAGCCCGATCCGTACCTGAAGTCCTACCCGTGGGCCGCCGGGCTCTCCGGCTGATCCAGGCGAGCGAAGCGAATAGATAACGCATGGATGTCCTGATCGGACAGCTGGCAACGGGATTGAGTCTCGGCTCAATCCTGTTGCTCGCTGCACTAGGCCTCTCACTGACCTTCGGTCAGATGGGCGTCATCAACATGGCGCACGGCGAGTTCATCATGGCCGGCTGCTACACCGCATACGTGGTGCAGCAGATCGTGTCGAATACCGGTGCCTCGCTACTGATCTCACTGGTCATCGGCTTCCTGGTCGGCGGCGCGATGGGTGTGCTGCTGGAGGTCACGCTGATCCAGCGGATGTATGACCGACCGCTGGACACCCTGCTGGTGACCTTCGGTGTCGGGCTGATCCTGCAGCAGATCGCCCGCGACATCTTCGGCGCACCGGCGGTGAACGTCATCGCACCGGCCTGGCTTTCCGGCGGTGTCGACATCTTCGGCGCGGTCGTGCCCAAGACGCGCATCTTCATCCTGGTGCTGGCCGCGGTCGCCGTGGTGGCATTGGCCACCGCGCTCAAGGCCAGCCCCATGGGCCGGCGTATCCGCGCGGTGGTGCAGAACAGGGATCTGGCCGAGACCAGCGGTATCTCGTCGCGCAAGACCGATATCACCACGTTCTTCATCGGGTCCGGTCTTGCCGGTGTGGCCGGTGTCGCGCTGACGCTGATCGGTTCGACCAGCCCCACCACCGGGCAGAGCTATCTCATCGATGCGTTCCTGGTCGTGGTGGTCGGCGGTCTGGGGCAGATCAAGGGCACCGTCATCGCCGCCCTCGGGATCGGGTTCCTGAACTCGTTCATCGAGTACAACACCACGGCATCACTGGCCAAGGTGATTCTGTTCGTGATCATCGTGTTCTTCCTGCAGGTGCGCCCGCAAGGCCTGTTCACGGTGCGGACAAGGAGTCTGGTGTGAAAGAACTCATCGGACGATGGCAGACCTGGGCGGGCTTCGCCGTCGGCGCCATCGTGCTTTTCGGACTCGCCCCCGCGATCCTCTCGGACTTCCGGCTCGGCCTCCTCGCGAAGTTCCTGTGCTTCGCCATCGTCGCCGTCGGCATCGGATTGGCTTGGGGCCGTGGCGGAATGCTGGTACTGGGCCAGGGCGTGTTCTTCGGGCTCGGCGGCTACATCATGGGCATGCACCTGAAGATCGCCGACGCGGAGCTGGCCAAGCAGGCCGTGCCGGACTTCATGCAGATCGCCGGGGTGCGGGAACTACCCGGATACTGGCAGCCGTTCGCCTCACCGCTGGTCACCTTGGTGGCCATCGTGGTGGTACCCACCGCCATCGCGGCGCTCCTGGGCTTCGGTGTGTTCAAACGCCGGGTCAAGGGCGCCTACTTCGCGATCCTGTCGCAGGCGCTGGCGGCCGCACTGGCCATCCTGCTCATCGGGCAGACCAGTGTGGGTGGCAGCAACGGGCTGACCAACTTCCGGACGTTCTTCGGGTTCTCGCTGAAGGATCCGGTGAACAAGCAGATGCTGTACTTCATCGCCGCAGCCGTTCTGCTGCTGTCGGTGGCGGTGGTCCGGCAGCTGATGCAGAGCCGCTACGGGGAACTGCTCGTCGCGGTGCGCGACGGTGAGGAGCGGGTGCGTTTCCTCGGCTACGACCCGGCCAATATCAAGGTGGTGGCCTATGTGGTCGCCGCGCTGTTCGCCAGCATCGCCGGCGCGCTGTTCGCGCCGATCGTCGGCTTCATCGCGCCGTCGCAGGTGGGTGTTCTGCCCTCGATCGCGTTCCTGATCGGGGTCGCCATCGGCGGACGCACCACCCTGCTCGGGCCGGTGCTCGGCGCGATCGGTGTGGCCTGGGCGCAAACGCTGCTCTCGGAACGTTTTCCGTCGGAGTGGACGTACGCCCAGGGCCTGTTGTTCATCGTCGTCGTCGGCTTCTTCCCCGCCGGGCTGGCCGGGCTCGGGGTGTTCCTGCGGCGACGCCGCAAGGGCAAACCTGATGCCGAGCCAGAACCGGTGCCCATCCCGGATCCCGACCCGGAACCAGAGAAGGCCGGAGCCAACGCATGAGCGCAGTAGAGACCGATGTCCACCCGGAGCCTGCCGCCGGCGGTAACGTCGGCATGGGTACCCAGTACCTCGAAGTACGCGGGCTCACCGTCGATTTCGACGGCTTCAAGGCCGTCAGCGACGTGAACCTGACGCTGTTCCAGGGTGACCTGCGCTTCCTCATCGGGCCCAATGGTGCGGGCAAGACCACCGTGATCGACGCGATCACCGGTCTGGTGTCGGGTACCGGGTCGGTGAGCAAGTCCGGTGTCGAGTTGCTGGGCAAGAAAGTGCATCAGATCGCGCGGCGCGGTGTCGGACGGACGTTCCAGACCGCCAGCGTCTTCGAGCAACTGACGGTACTGCAGAACCTGGACATCGCGGCGGGAGCCGGACGCTCGGCCTGGAGCCTGCTGCGCAGGCGGTCGGGAATCCTGCCCTCGATCGAAGAGGCCTTGGAGACAACGGGCCTGACCAAGCTGGCGGACAAACCGGCCGGTGTACTGGCCCACGGCCAGAAGCAGTGGCTAGAGATCGGCATGCTGCTCGTGCAGAACGCCGATGTGCTGCTGCTCGACGAGCCGGTGGCAGGCATGAGCCACGAGGAACGCGAGGAGACCGGAAACCTGTTGCGGCGCATCGGCGGTGAGCGCACCGTGGTGGTCGTCGAGCACGATATGGACTTCATGCGGGCGTTCGCGACCTCGGTGACCGTACTGGCACGCGGCCAGGTGATCGCCGAGGGAACGGTGGCCGAGGTGCAGGCCAACCCGAAGGTGCAGGAGGTTTACCTCGGTACCGCCGCGGCGGGCACCGAGGGCGTTCCGGAAGAACTCATGGAGGAGTCCTGATGCTCGAACTCGTCGACGTGCGGACCGGTTACGGCCGTTCCGAGGTCATCCACGGGGTCAACCTGCAGGTTCCCTCCGATGGCGTCGCCGCCGTGATGGGCCACAACGGGGCGGGTAAGACCACCCTGCTGCGGGCCGCGGTCGGACTGCTCAAATGCAGTGCAGGCAAGGTGCTTTTCGACGGCACCGATATCACCAAGCTGCGGCCCAGCGCCCGGGTCGCCAAGGGGCTGGCCTATGTGCCGCAGGGCCAGCAGTCGTTCGGACAGCTCACCACGGCGGAGAACCTGCAGGTGGTCGCGGACGGGCGCAAGAACGGCAAGGCCCTCATCGATGAGCAGCTCGACCTGTTCCCCGCCCTGAAGGAACTGCTGACCCGCCGCGCCGGCCTGCTCTCCGGTGGGCAGCGTCAGCAGCTGGCCATCGCCCGCGCGCTCATCACCACCCCGAAATGCCTGATCCTCGACGAGCCGACCGAGGGCATCCAGCCCTCGGTGGTCGCCGAGATCGAGCAGGCGATCACCGCGCTGACCGCGCGGGGCGACCTCGGGGTGCTGTTGGTCGAACAGCACATCGGCTTCGCACTGGAATCCGCACAGCGGTATTACATTCTGGAAGCCGGACGGGTGACCTCCAGTGGCACCGGCGGCTCGGCATCGGAGGCCGAGGTCCGCGCCGCGATGGCGATCTGAGGCGGCGACCTAGAGTTCCAGCAGCACCGTCACCGGGCCGTCGTTGACCAGCTCGACCCGCATGTGGGCGCCGAACACGCCGGTCTGCACCGGCGCGCCGAGCCCGCGCAGCGCGTCGGCGAACGCGTCGATCAGCGGTTCGGCGACCGGTCGGGGCGCCGCGGCGTTCCAGGACGGCCGGCGGCCCTTGGCGGTGTTGGCGTACAGGGTGAACTGACTGACCACCAGGATCGGCGCCCCGGTGTCGGCGGCGGCCAGTTCGTCGTCGAATATCCGCAACCGCCAAAGCTTTTCGGCCATCTTCTCGGCCACATCGGCGTCATCGGAGTGGGTGATACCGACCAGGGCCAACAGGCCGTGACCGTCCGGGTTGATCTCCCCGACCGTCGCGTCGTCGACCACGACTCGCGCCGATGTAACCCGTTGTACCAGAACTCGCATACGCCGACCCTAGAGTGTTGCCATGCAGATCCTCGCCGAGCAGGGCGGTCTGGTCATCGCCGAGGACGGTCCGAACGTCCTGGTGATCGACCGCGGTAACGGCCCGGCCGAGATCCTGGCCTTCGTCCTGCTGGTTCTCACCGTGGTGGTCGGCGGGTTCGGTGCCGTCGCACTGGCGCTGGGCGGGGTGCCCCCCGCCTTCGCCGCGATGTACCTCGCCGTCGGCATCGCGTTCGGCATCGGATTGTTCGTTGCGGTGCGGGCGCTGCGGCGTCAACGGCGCGCACCGCTGACCACCTTCGCACCGGTCGCGGTGTTCGACCGGCAGCGGCGGGCCTATCTCAACGGTGCGGGCCAACTCGTCGCGCCGCTGGATCAGGTCCGCTTCGAACGCCGGATGCAGGTGACGTCGAGCTCTTCGAAGTTGGTCGCGGTGACGCCGGGGGGAAGCTACGTCCTCAAACGCGGAAATCCCTTCGGCGGCGGTATCGGCAGCCTCGACGAAGTGCTGACGGCGGCGGTGTTCGGCCCGGCACGCCCCTGACCCGGGGTTCAGGCGAGCCGGGACTGCACCTCCGCGGCCACCGCTCCGATGGCGATATCGACCTGCTCCCCGGTGGACAGATTCTTCACCCCGATGGTGCCCGCCTCGATATCGCGGTCCCCGGCGACCAGCGCCACCGACGCGCCGGAGCGGTCAGCCCCGCGCATCGCCGCCTTCAAACTGCGGTCACCGTAGGCCAGATCCACCCGGATCCCGTTGGCGCGCAACACTGCCGCCAGTTTCGCCAGCTCCAGTTTGGCCGACTCCCCCAGCGGTACGCCGTACACGTCCACCCGACCGGCGGCGCCGACGGTCTTGCCCTCGGCCTTGAGTGCCAGCAGGGCGCGGTCCACCCCGAGACCGAACCCGATACCGGACAGGTCCTGCCCACCGAGCTGGCTCATCAGTCCGTCGTAGCGGCCCCCACCGCCGATGCCGGACTGCGCACCCAACCCGTCGTGCACGAATTCGAAGGTCGTCTTGGTGTAGTAATCCAGGCCACGCACCATCCGCGGGTTCACCACGTACGGCACCTTCAGCGCATCCAGGTGTGCCAGCACGGTCTCGAAATGCGCCTTGGCCACTTCGGAGAGGTGATCGAGCATCAAGGGTGCGGCGGCGGTCATCTCCCGGACCGCGGGACGCTTGTCGTCGAGCACCCGCAGCGGGTTGATCTGCGCCCGGCGCTTGGTCTCCTCGTCCAGATCGAGCCCGAACAGGAACTCCTGCAACAACTCCCGATATTGCGGCCGGCAGGTGTCATCACCCAGCGAGGTGATCTCCAGCCGGAAACCGTCCAACCCCAACGACCGGAAGCCGGCGTCGGCGACGGCGATCACCTCGGCGTCCAGGGCGGGGTCGTCCACCCCGATGGCCTCCACACCGACCTGCTGCAGCTGCCGGTACCGGCCGGCCTGCGGCCGCTCGTACCGGAAGAACGGGCCCGCGTAGCAAAGTTTGACCGGTAACTGCCCGCGGTCCAGACCGTGCTCGATGACCGCACGCATGACACCGGCGGTGCCCTCCGGGCGCAGCGTCACCGACCGGTCACCGCGGTCGGCGAAGGTGTACATCTCCTTGCTGACCACATCGGTGGACTCGCCGACGCCGCGGGCGAACAGCGCGGTGTCCTCGAAGATCGGCAACTCGACATCGCCGTAACCGGCGGCACGGGCCGCGCCCAGCAGCCCGTCGCGCACCGCGACGAACGCCGCGGA
>JBPPMV010000430.1:0-14648 GCA_051306235.1 Mycobacterium sp.
CGAGCGCGGCAGGCGGTCGTGCTCGCCACCGGTACCCGCCCCGCCATCCCCGATGTACCAGGACTGGCCGAGGCGCGCCCCTGGACCAACCGCGAGCTGGCCGGCATGACGCACGTGCCTCCACGAACCCTCATCATCGGCGGTGGGGTTGTCGCCGTCGAGTTCGCCACCATCCTCGCCGGCCTGGGATCCAAGGTCACCCTGCTCGCACGCGGCAGCATCCTGCTGCGCAACTCCGAGAGCGTCGCCAGCGAGATGGTCACCGAGTCATTGCGGCGCAACGGGGTTGACCTTCGCTTCCAAGCTCGTCTATCCAGCGTGAACCGGCCCGTCGCAGGCGGCGCGGTCACCGCCACCGTCGGCGACGAGAGTATCGAGGTCGACGAAATCGTCGTAGCCGCAGGACGTGTGGTCAACACCGATGCCCTCGGTTTGGAGACCGTCGGTCTGAAGGGCGGAGAGTTCGTCACCGTCGACGACCACCTGCAGGCACTCGGAGTCGACGGCACCTGGCTGTACGCGATGGGCGATACCACCGGACGCGCACTCTTATCGCACCTGTCGCAATATCACGCAGTCGTCGTCGCCGACATCATCGCCGCCCGCGCACGAGGCCGCCAGCTCGGCGTCGATGAACTCATCGCCCGCGATCGGCACAACCTTCCGCAGGTCGTCTACACAGACCCGCAGGTCGTCGAGGTGGGACGAACCGAAAGTCAGGCGCGCGCCGACGGATTCGCGGTCACGACGACCACCGCGCGGTACCCGGAGGCCGTGCCCGACCTCGCCATCTTCCGCGACGGCTTCGACGCCTGGGCGAAACTGGTCATCGACGCCGACACCGACACGCTGCTCGGCGCAACGTTCGTCGGACCCGAGTTCGCCGAACTCGCCCAAGCGGCCACACTCGCCATCGTCGCCAAGGTGCCGGTCGAGACACTCCGCCACGTCGTGGCGCCGCACCCGTCGATCAATCAGATCTGGAACCCCCTCCTCGCCCGACGAAGGGAACCGACTCCTCCCGGCACGTCCGGTGCTCCATTGTCGTGAATCACTCTCTGTTGCAGGGGAAGAAGGATTGCTGCACGATACTCAAACACCGACGAGAGCCGAGTTCGACGTCCATACTCACACCATCATGGTGACGGCATTTGTGCTCTCCGGAGGAGGAAGTCTGGGCGCGGTGCAGGCTGGGATGCTCCTCAGTTTGTTCGAGGCGGGCGTCACGCCGGACATCATCATCGGCACATCGGTGGGTGCAGTCAACGGGGGGTGGGTGGCCGCCCGTCCCGATGTCGCTGGAACCACGGATCTGATTCGGGTATGGCACTCATTGTCGAGGCGGGACGTATTCCCCACGCGCTTCGGTACCAGCGTGCTCTGTATCTTCGGCCAACGCCGACACTTCGCTTCTGGTGACGGATTACGACGAATCTTGCGACAGCATCTACGTTTCCAGTTGCTCCAAGACGCTCCCACGTCGTTTCATTGCGTGGCAACCGATGTGCTGTCCGGGGAAGATGTGCTGCTCTCTTCGGGAGACGCGGCCGACGCCATCGCAGCAAGTGCAGCCATACCTGCGATCCTCCCGCCAGTGCGTATCGATGGCCGAGACCTCATGGACGGCGGGGTCGTCAACAACACCCCGCTCTCGCATGCCGTGGGGCTCGGCGCCGACGTCATCTACGTGTTGCCAACCGGCTACGCTTGCGCCCTGCGGTCTGCACCCAAAGGCGCTTTGGGTTTGGCAATGCACGCAATGACGATCGCGATCAATCAGAGGCTCGCCAACGACGTCGATCGCTTCGAGAGCACTGTCGACATCCGCGTCGTCCCACCGCTTTGCCCCGTGCGCGTCGCGCCAACTGACTTCTCCCAAGCCGCGTTGCTGACCGAACAGTCCCACGCCGCAACCCACGACTGGCTGCGGCGCGCACGCCATTCGGTCGGGCAGGCCGCACTGTTGGAACCACACCGCGACCACTGATGAACCGGGCATGTCCGGTACATGTGGTACGCGATATCGACGCCCGCTGGGGGCAGTGACTATTGGTCAGGTGGACGGCGGTGTGGCCGGGCTCCTGAACCTTCCGCGTAGCCTGCCAGCTGTGCACGCAGTCGCACGCGGCTCCGCGATAGGCGGGACATGACCGTGCCAACCGGAATTCCCAAAAGGATCGCAGTGTCGGCACAGGTGAAACCCTCGACGCCTACGTAGTACAGCACCTTCTGGAACCCGTCCGGCAGCGACCGAAGTGCTTCGTTTATTTGGCCGTCGGATAGACCGTCCATGGCCTCGTCCTCAGCCGAACGTGCGAACCGAGTCGAACACGAAGCGAGACCGGCGATATCGATGTCAGCAATCGTGTCGAGACAGAATTCTTCCGGCCGACGTTGTTTCATCCGGTACGCGCTGATCCACCGGTTGTGCATGATCCGATAGAGCCATGCTTTCAGATTGGTGCCAGACTGAAAACGGTGGAATCCCTTGAATGCGTTCATCATTGTGTCCTGCACCAGGTCCTCGGCGTCAACCTCCCGACGCGTGAGTCGCCGGGCCGTGCGGAGGAGGGCGGCACGGTACGGCATGGCTTCACGCTCGAACCGCTCGGCCAGTGCCGAGGGTGAGTCAGCGGGACACCCGACTGTGGACCCAGCTCGAACCGTGGCGGCCGGATTCATGACAGTGCTTCCGGGCTGCCTGGAGTCTCACCTGGACGCGCGAGAGGTGGCCCGTCCCGTTGACGCTCATGTGTGACGTCAATTCGATTTTGGTCCTGTTGGTCAGCGCGTACATCTGGCTGCACGGCCAAAGCTAGGAACTCAATCATGTTCCCGCACTTACCGGTACTCGGGATTGGCAAATCCGAATCGTGAACCGGCATCCCACGCTGCGCGTTGATTGCCGTACGCGGGAAATCCACCGGCTGCGCGCAGCAGCGATGCGATGTGCATCAGGTTGTAGGTCATGAAGGTGGTGTTGCGGTTGGTGAAGTCGTTGCCCGGCCCTCCGGACCCTTCGTCGAGGTATGACGGACCCGGACCCGCAGCCCCCACCCAACCCGCATCCGCTTGTGGCGGAATCACATAGCCGAGATGCTGCAGGCTGTAGAGAATATTCATCGCGCAGTGCTTGATGCCATCCTCGTTGCCGGTGATCAGGCACCCGGCCACGCGCCCGTAATACGCGTACTGCCCGGCGTCGTTGAGTATGCCCGAGCATCCGTAGAGCCGTTCGATAACGGTCTTCATCACTGAACTGTTGTCGCCAAGCCATATCGGACCGACGAGAACAAGGATGTCGGCAGCCATGATGCGCTCGTAGAGTGCCGGCCAGTCATCGGTTTCCCAGCCGTGCTCTGTCATGTCCGGGTAGACCCCGGTGGCGATCTCATGATCGACGGCCCGAATCTGATCTACCGCGACGCCATGCCTTTTCATCAGTGCGGTACTGATATCGACCAGACCCTGACTGTGGCTGCGCTCGGGCGACTTCTTCAAAGTGCAGTTGACGAACATCGCCCGCAGACCGTCGAAGTCAGGTGCGACATTGTTGTCGGGCGTCGAGATCTCCATGTTTGTCCTCCCGAGGCTTGCGTGGATCAGCACGCCGTACGGAAGACTGTACTGCACGGTACAAATGGTGGCAGCGCGATCAGGGGGGCCGGACGGTTGCAGCAAAGAGTTCGGCGTGGCTATGGGCGGAAGCGATACGAATCGCGTTCACCAGTAGCGATTGGGTGGCGTCGCGTGTTGGTTCCGAGACCGAGGTTCCCGGCGCTTTGGTCTACACGACGGGAACCGCGGCACGCCCAGGTGAGCCCGAGCTAAACCTGCGAGTCCGGGAACGCGATAACCGACAGGAACCGGATGGGCAGCTCCACCAGGTCCACCGGCCCGTGTGCGCCCTCGCCGTCGATCTGGAGCGAGTCGCCGGCATGCAAGGTGTACACCGACCGGCTGTGGCTGTAATCCATCACGCCCTCGAGCATGTAGATGAACTCGGTGCCGGGATGCTGGAACAGCGGGTAGGTCTGGCTCTTCTCCGTCAGCGTGACGTGCAGGCATTCCAGGCGCTTGTGCTCTCCGCGCAGTGAGCTCAGCAGCTGGTACTCATGCCCCTGCTTGGTGCCGTTGCGGACGATCTCCGCGCCGGTGCCGGCCTTGACGAAGGCGGCCGGGCGTTCCACATCCGCGCCACGGAACAGGCTGGTCACCGGCACGTCCAAGCCACGGGCCAGCAGCGCCAGGGTGGACAGGCTGCAGGAGGTCTGCGCGTTCTCGATCTTGGACATCATCGCCTTGGAGATGCCGACCCGGGCCGCCATCTCCGCGACGGTCAGCCCGTGCTGTTGGCGCAGTTGGCGCACGTTGCGGCCGATCGCGGCCTCGAATTCCAGTTCCTCGACCGGCTCGTGCGGATCGCGCTCGCGTGCCGTTTCGGACTGGTTGCGCAGCAGCGGAACCTCACTCACGGCCGGCCCCCTGTCGTCTAACGCATCTCCCCGGCACCCACGTACGGATACGGGCTTTTGAGCAGTGTGCCATCGGCGAACCGGGAGAGCGCAAAATCGGTCTCCGGAATGCGCGGGTCGGCGCTGTGCCCGTCGGTCACCAGGTCGGCGACCAGCCGCCCCACCGCGGGGGCGATCTTGAAGCCGTGTCCACTGAACCCGGCCGCCACGATCAGCCCATCGAGCCCGCCCGGGGAGATCACCGGGTTCCAATCCGGGGTGACGTCATAGCAGCCCGCGTAGCTGCCGGTGATCGCCGCATCAGTCAACCCAGGGAACCGGGTGCCGACCTTCTCCACCGTCATCTCGACGAAAGTGTCGGTGGCCCGGTTCAGGTAATCGTCGGGGTCGGCGTCCTCGCAATGCGCGAGGTCGCTGTTTCCGAAGAGGATCTCCCCGCCGAGTTCCGGTCGCACGTACTGCAGCGACACCAGATCGGAGAACACCGGAACCGGACCCAGATCCAGGCCGGGCGAGATGGTGACGATCTGCTCGCGCACGACCCGGATCGGCACATCGACGCCGTGGCGGGCCAGAAACGGTTGCGTCCACGCGCCGGTGGCGACCACCACGGTGCCGGCCGAAACCTCGGTCCCGTCTGCCAGCCGGATACCGGTGACGCGATCACCGTCGACCAGGAGGTCGGTGACGTTGGCGCCCTGCCGGATTCGCACGCCGGCGGCCCGCGCCGACACGGCGAAGGCCTGTGCGGTCTGGTAGGCGTCACCGTATCCGCCGCGGGGCTCCCACCCGAACGCGGCGAACGGACTCAGGTCGGCGGTCGGCCACATCTTGGCGACCTCGTCGACGCCGATCTCCTCGGTCTGCACACCGACGGCACGTTGCGCGGCGAGGCTCTTGCGCATCGCCGCGACATTGGCCTCGCTGACACCGACCACGTACCCGGTCTGCCTGAATCCGATATCGGTGGCGTGATCACCCATGAACTGTTGAGGCTTCTCGAACACCTCCAGGCTGGATGCTGCCATCGCGGCCAGTGAGCTGACCCCATAGTGGCAGCGCACAATACCGCTGGATTTGCCGGTCATCCCGGATCCGACGGTATTACGCTCGGCAACAAGCACATCCGTGACACCGCGTTGGCTCAGCGCCCACGCCGCGGCGGCACCCTCCAGTCCGCCGCCGACGATGACGACGTCTGCGGTCTGGTTCACAACCCGGCCGGGCTGAATGCTCTTCGCGCGAGCGCTCATCCGCCGGGAATCCAGTTCGTCCCCGCGAGCGGCACCCGCGCCATGGCGGCGGCCTCGATGGTGACCGCGACCAGGTCCTCGGGTTCCAGGTGGGTGACGTGCGCCTTGCCGCAGGCCCGGGCGATGGTCTGGGCTTCCATGGTCAGCACCCGCAGGTAGTTGGCCAGCCGGCGGCCGCCCTCGATCGGATCGAACCGGGCGGCCAGTTCGGGATCCTGGGTGGTGATCCCGGCCGGATCGCGGCCGTCCTGGAAGTCATCGTAGAAACCTGCTGCGCTGCCCAGCTTCTCGTACTCCGCGGCGTAGCGGGGGTGATTGTCGCCCAGGGCGATCAGGGCCGCGGTGCCGATGGCGACGGCGTCGGCACCGAGTGCCAGCGCCTTGGCCACATCGGCGCCATTGCGGATACCGCCACTGACTATCAACTGAACTTTGCGGTGCACGTCCAGTTCCTGCAGAGCCTGCACGGCCAGGGGGATGGCGGCCAGGGTGGGGATGCCGACGTGCTCGATGAACACGTCCTGGGTCGCGGCGGTGCCGCCCTGCATACCATCGACCACCACGACATCGGCACCGGCGTGTACCGCCAGTTTCACGTCGTAATAGGTGCGGGTGGCACCGACCTTGACGTAGATCGGCTTTTCCCAGTCGGTGATCTCACGTAGCTCGTTGATCTTGATGGTCAGATCGTCCGGGCCGGTCCAGTCCGGATGTCGGCAGGCGCTGCGCTGGTCGATGCCTTCGGGCAGCGTGCGCATACCTGCCACGCGTGGGGAGATCTTCTGGCCCAGCAGCATTCCGCCGCCCCCGGGCTTGGCGCCCTGGCCGAGCACGATCTCGATGGCATCGGCCTTGCGTAGATCATCCGGGTTCATCCCGTACCGCGACGGAAGGTACTGGTAGACCAGGTTCTTGCTCTGCCCGCGCTCCTCGGGAGTCATGCCGCCGTCACCGGTGGTGGTCGAGGTGCCGGCCTCGCTCGCGCCACGGCCGAGTGCCTCCTTGGCCGGTCCGGACAGCGCGCCGAAGCTCATCCCGGCAATGGTCACCGGAATGTCTAGGTGCAGAGGGTGTTTGGCGTGACGGTCGCCGAGGATGATATCTGTGCCGCACCGTTCGCGGTAGCCTTCCAGCGGGTACCGCGACATCGACGCACCCAGGAACAGCAGGTCATCGAAGTGGGGCAGTGCCCGTTTGGCACCCCAGCCGCGGATGTCGTAGATCCCGGTCTCGGCGGCGCGTTGGATGGCGGCGATGGTGGGCCGGTCGAAGGTGGCGGATTCGCGCAGACCCAGGCGGGCCCGGTCGTCGGTGGCAGTCATCAGTAGCTCGCAGAGTTGTCGACGTTGAAGTGGTACAGGTTGCGGGCCGAGCCGTACCGGGTGTACTCGGCGGTCTCATCGGAAAAGCCGCCGGCAGCGAGTAGTTCGGCAAGCTCGGCATGGTGCTCGGGTCGCATATCCTTCTTGACGCAGTCCGCGCCCAGGGAGGACACCGCGCCGCGCACGTAGATGCGGGCCTCATAGATCGAGTCACCGAGGGCCTCACCGGCGTTGCCGCGCACCACCAGGCGTCCGGCTTGGGCCATGAACGCGCTCATATGGCCGATATCGCCGCCGACCACGATGTCGACGCCCTTCATCGAGATCCCGCAGCGTGCGGCGGCGTCACCCTTGATGACCAGCAGGCCGCCGTTGGCGGTGGCACCCGCGGACTGTGACGCATTGCCGTTGACGCGGACGGTCCCGCTCATCATGTTCTCCGCGACACCGGTGCCGGCGTTACCGTTGATGACGACCTCGGCGTGCTGGTTCATGCCGGCCGCGTAGTAACCGACATGCCCGTTGACGGTGACACGCACCGGCGCGTTCACACCGACCGCGACATTGTGCGCACCATCGGGATGGTCGATGACGAACTCGCCCTCGATACCGGATTTGTGTAGAGCGGTGTTCACCTCGCGCAATGGCGTTGTGCGAAGGTCATATCCGACCAACGTGGGAGTTACCTGGTCCATGCGTACACCACCTCCGGCTCGGGTTCCCAGATCTTGGCCGATTCGACGCCTGGCAGGTCCGAGAGAGCCCGGTACTCGCTGGCCATCGCCACCCAGTCGGCGGTCTCGGCGATCACGGCGGGCTTGCAGGCGATGGCATCGCGCACCACGGCGAATGAATCATGGTTGGACACCAACAGCGTGTAGAAACCGTCGAACGTCGCGCAGAGTTCCTTGAGCGCCGTTTCGACATCGCGGCCGGCGGCCAGCTGCTGCGCCACGAACCGGGCCCCGACCTCTGTGTCGTTCTCACTGTCGAAGACCACCCCGGCACGACGCAGATCGCGCCGGATGGTGGCGTGGTTGGCGAAGGATCCGTTGTGCACCAGGCATTGTTGCGGGCCGACCGTGTAGGGATGGCAGCCCGAGGGCGTCACCGCCGACTCGGTGGCCATCCGGGTGTGCCCGACACCCTGCCAGCCCTGGGCTTTGGTCAGGCCCCATGCATCGGTCAGAGCCCGGGGATGACCCACGCCCTTCAACACTGCGAGGTCAGCGCCGAACCCGGCGATCAACGCGTCCGGGTAGATCAGCCGGACCCGGGCCAGCAGTTCCTCCGATGAGGTGTCGGCCGACAGCAGGTACGTCGAATCCACGGCGACCACGTCGACCTCGGCTCCGAGATCGGGCGCAACGGCGATATCGGTCACCGAGACGCAACCGCGTCCCGGTGGTGACCACGTCGGGTCACCGTAGACCGCGACCCCGGCCGAATCGGCTCCCCGGTCCGACATTTCGCCGAGCATGCCACTGAGTAGTTCCCCCAACCGTGGGTAGAGCTCAGGTGTGCGCAGGTGCAACCCCACGATCCCGCACATAGCGTTCCTCTCTAGAAAGCAGTCAGGTACTGATCGACTTCCCACGGCGTGACGGTGCCGTGGTAGTTGAAGAACTCCTCGCGTTTGATGCCGGCGAAGTAGGCCGCGACACCATCGCCGGCGGCGTCGAGCACCCCGGTCATGACCGGGTCGGCATCCAGTTCGTCGATCGCGTGCAGCAGGGTGGGCGGCAGGTTCGAGGGGCCCTGGGCGCCGACGTCTCCGGGGTCCAGGCTGCGCTTGATACCGTCCAGCCCGGCACCGAGGGCGGCGGCGATCGCCAGGTACGGGTTGGCCGACCCGTCTCCGCCGCGCAGTTCGACACGCTGGCCGTCGGGAACGCGGATGTAGTGGGTGCGATCGTTGCCGCCGTAGCTGGGCTTGCGGGGCGCCCAGGAGGCGCCGGAGGCCGTGGTGGTGGCACCGGTTCGTTTGTAGGAGTTGACCGTTGGGGCAATGACGGACTGCAGCGCGCAGGCATGTTCGAGAATGCCCGCGATGAACGCGTATGCGGTCTCGGACAGGCCGAGGCCCCGGTCATCGGCATCGTCGGGGAATACCGGGTTGCCGCCGCTGGTCAGCGACAGGTGGAAATGCAGGCCGCTGCCGGTGCGGTCGGCGAACGGTTTGGGCATGAAGGTGGCCACCATGTCACGCTCGGCGGCGATCATCGACAGCAGATAGCGCAGCGTGATCACCCGGTCCGCGGTGATCAGAGCCTGGTCGTAGGCGAAGTTCTGCTCGAACTGCCCGTTGCCGTCCTCGTGATCGTTGGCGTAGTTGGACCAGCCCAGGGAGTTCATCGCGGTCGAGATGGCGGTGAGGTGTTCGTACATCCGGGTGACGCCGCGGGCGTCATAACATGGCTGGGCGGCGGTATCGGCCGCATCGGCGGTGACCAGGGAGCCGTTCTCGTTGCGCCGCAACAGGAAATACTCCACCTCGGCGCCCACCCACGGTTCGAAACCGGCGTCGGCGGCCTGTTGCACCAGGTTCTTCAGGATGACCCGCGGCGCGTACGGCCACGGCTTGCCTTCCACGTGCGGGTCGCAGTGCACCAGTGCCAGGCCGTCCTTGATGAACGGGATGGGGGTGAACGAGGACGGATCCGGGACGGCGATCAGGTCGGGGTCCTTGGGCTCCTGGCCCATGGCGCCGACCGCGTAGCCGGCGAAGCCCACACCCTCGGTGGCCAGTTGCTCGACGGCCTCGACGGGAACGAGCTTGGCGCAAGGCTTTCCCCGCAGGTCGACGAACAGGGCGAGGATGAACCGGGTGCCGGACTGTTCGGCGAGGGTGGCGAGATCGGAGGTCATATCACCGGATCTTTCGTCATCGTGTCGTGCCTCGTCTCTTGTTAGGAATCAGAGTATCACTGTATGAAACTCGCGCAAGCCGAGGAAACCCCGGCGGCCGAGTGCCACCGGGGAATCATCGTGTGAATCAGGTGTATTCGAGCTCGTACGCCGAATCCCGGTGGATCGTGGAGTCGATCCCCTTCTCCTCCTCATCCGGCGAGATGCGGATGCCCATCGTCTTCTTGATCGCGAACGCAATGGCGAAGGCGATGGTGAACGAGTACGCCATAACTGCGCCCGCGGCGACCGCCTGGCGCCAAAGCAGGTCGATACCGCCGCCGTAGAAAAGCCCGTTCACGCCATTGGGCATGCCCTCGCTGGCGAAGAAACCGATCAGCAGGGTGCCGATGACGCCGCCGACGAGGTGAACGCCGACCACGTCCAGCGAATCGTCATAGCCGAACTTGTCCTTCACACCGACTGCGAAGACACAGATGGAGCCGGCGATACCGCCGACGAAGATGGCGCCGATCGGGGTGACCGCACCACAGGCCGGGGTGATGGCGACCAGGCCGGTGATGGCGCCGGAGGCGGCACCGACGCCGGTGACGTGACCGGTCTTGATCTTCTCGACTGCCAACCAGGCGAGCACTGCCGCGCACGTCGCCACGAAGGTGGTGACCATGACGATCGCGGCCGAGTTGCCCGCCGCCAGCGCCGACCCTCCGTTGAAGGCGTACCAGCCGGCCCACAGCATGCCTGCACCCAGCAGTGTCAACGGCACATTGTGCGGTTTGCGCAGCTGGCCGAACATGGCCGACTTACCGAGCACGATCGCCACGGCCAGCGCGGCGGCACCGGCGTTGATGTGCACCGCGGTGCCGCCGGCGAAATCGACTGCGCCCAGGGTGTTGGCGATCCAGCCGCCCACCGAGTCCTCGGTGACGACACCGTCGAAGGCGAAGACCCAGTGCGCCACCGGGAAGTACACCAGCACCGCCCATGCGGCGGCGAAGACCATCCACGCGCCGAACTTCATCCGGTCGGCGACGGCACCGGAGATCAGCGCAACGGTGATCACCGCGAAGAGCGCCTGGAAGAGCGCGAACAGACTGATCGGTAGGCCGGCGATCGTGGTTTGGGATTCGAGCAGATCCGTCATACCGGCGAACTCGGTGATGTTGCCTACCAAGCCGCCCATCGAGGTGCCGAAGACCATCGAGAAGCCGAAGAGCACCCAGAGCAGGCCGACGATGGCGACCGCTCCGAACGTCATCATCATCATGTTCGTGGAGCTCTTGACCGACACCATGCCGCCGTAGAAGAGGGCGAGGCCCGGAATCATCAGCGTGAGGCCGATGACGCAACACAGCATGAAGGCCGTAGTACCTGTGTCCACTACATCCATTTACCTGGTTCTCCTGATGAGTGCGGCCCTCGGAAGTGAATTTGGTGGGGCCGATCATTGGCAGTAACTGCTGCTTCTGTTACGTGGATCGCCGCGCCACATTGCCGGGATGTAACGGTTTCCGTAGTGAGCGCTGTGCGCGTATAGAGCCGTCGTGACGGACGACGGCCGCGTCTACGTCAGCGGGTATTCCGAGAGTGCCTTCGGCATCCATGTGCTGACGCTCGCCGCACCGGTCAGCCTGTAGACCTGCGTCGGGAGAAAACCAGCTGCGCCGACCCCTTATCCTTGTCGGGACATCCCCGGCTGGTTGAGAGGTTCACAGTGGCGCTCGTCGTGCAGAAATACGGCGGATCATCGGTGGCGGACGCCGACCGGATCCGGCGCGTCGCCGAGCGCATCGTGGAAACCAAGAAGGCAGGCAATGATGTCGTGGTGGTCTGCTCGGCGATGGGGGACACCACCGACGACCTGCTGGATCTGGCCCGCCAGGTGTCCCCGGCCCCGCCGGCCCGCGAGATGGACATGCTGCTGACCGCCGGTGAGCGGATCTCCAACGCGCTGGTCGCCATGGCTATCGAGTCCCTGGGTGCGCAGGCCCGGTCGTTCACCGGTTCGCAGGCCGGCATCGTCACCACCGGCACCCACGGCAACGCCAAGATCATTGACGTCACCCCGGGCCGCCTGCGCGATTCGCTGGACGAAGGCGTCATCGTGCTGGTCGCCGGCTTCCAAGGCGTCAGCCAGGACAGCAAGGACGTGACCACCATGGGCCGCGGCGGCTCGGATACCACCGCCGTCGCGCTGGCCGCCGCCCTGGACGCCGATGTCTGTGAGATTTACACCGACGTCGACGGCATCTTCACCGCCGACCCGCGCATCGTGCCCAACGCCAAGCACCTCGACACCGTCTCCTTCGAGGAGATGCTGGAGATGGCCGCCTGCGGGGCAAAGGTGCTCATGCTGCGCTGCGTGGAATACGCCCGCCGTTACAACGTTCCGATACACGTCCGCTCGTCGTACTCGGATAAGCCAGGCACCATCGTCAAAGGATCGATCGAGGACATCCCCATGGAAGACGCCATCCTGACCGGAGTCGCACACGACCGCAGCGAGGCGAAGGTCACCGTCGTGGGTCTGCCCGACGTACCCGGGTACGCCGCCAAGGTGTTCCGCGCCATCGCCGATGCCGATGTGAACATCGACATGGTGCTGCAGAACATCAGCAAGATCGAGGACGGCAAGACCGACATCACGTTCACCTGCTCCCGGGAGAACGGGCCGTCGGCCGTGCAGAAGCTGGCCTCGTTGCAGAGCGAGATCGGGTTCACCCAGGTGTTGTACGACGATCACATCGGCAAGGTGTCCCTGGTGGGCGCCGGTATGCGCACGCACCCCGGCGTCACCGCCACCTTCTGCGAGACGCTGGCGGAAGCGGGTATCAACATCGACCTGATCTCAACCTCCGAGATCCGGATCTCGGTGCTGATCAAGGACACTGAACTGGACAAGGCGGTCGCCGTGCTGCACGAGGCCTTCGGTCTGGGCGGCGACGAAGAGGCGATCGTCTATGCGGGAACGGGGATCTAGGAAATGGTGTCCATCGGTGTAGTGGGCGCGACCGGTCAGGTCGGCCAGGTGATGCGGGCGCTGCTGGAGGAACGCAACTTCCCGGCGACGTCGGTGCGGTTCTTCGCTTCGGCGCGCTCGGAGGGTAAGAAGCTGACCTTCCGCGGCCAGGAGATCGAGGTCGAGAACAGCGAGACCGCCGACCCGTCCGGCATCGATATCGCGCTGTTCTCCGCCGGCGCGACCATGTCGCGGGTGCAGGCACCGCGGTTCGCGGCGGCCGGCGCAGTCGTGGTGGACAACTCCTCGGCATGGCGCAAGGACGCGCAGGTTCCGCTGGTCGTCAGCGAGGTCAACTTCGCGAGAGATGCCGGAAACCGCCCAAAAGGCATCATCGCCAACCCGAACTGCACCACCATGGCCGCGATGCCGGTGCTCAAGCCGCTGCACGACGAGGCCGGTCTGACACGGCTGATCGTGTCCAGCTACCAGGCGGTGTCGGGGACCGGTCTGGCCGGTGTCGAAGAGCTGGCCACCCAAGCGCGCGCCGTCATCGACGGTGTCGAGCAGCTGGTGCATGACGGATCCGCGCTGACTTTCCCGGCCCCGGTCAAGTACGTCGCACCCATCGCCTTCAACGTGGTGCCGCTGGCCGGTGCGCTGGTCGACGACGGCTCCGGCGAGACCGACGAAGACCAGAAGTTGCGCAACGAGAGCCGCAAGATTCTCGGCCTCCCCGAGCTGGCCGTCAGCGGTACCTGCGTGCGGGTACCGGTGTTCACCGGACACTCACTGTCGATCAACGCCGAGTTCTCCCAACCGCTTTCGGTGGCCAGAGCCCAGGAACTGCTGGGCGCTGCGCCCGGTGTGAGACTGGTCGACGTCCCGACGCCACTGGCCGCCGCCGGTGCCGACGAATCACTGGTGGGCCGTATCCGTCAGGATCCCGGTGTGCCGGAGGGACGTGGGCTGGCACTGTTCGTGTCCGGTGACAACCTGCGAAAAGGTGCTGCGCTGAACACCATTCAGATTGCCGAGCTGCTCGCCGCCCAGCTCTGATCCACGCCGAAACTGCATTCCAGAAGCAAAAGTGCGAGTAACCGCCTTCCGGAACGCAGTCTCGGCAGTGATGGTGGCGGTGGTTGCGCTTGCCCCGTCCGCCTATGCGGACCTGAAGCTCTTGCCGGGCCAAGTCGTCATGCTCGGTCCGGTGGCCGGAACAGGTACCGCGACGGGGGATTACGGGATCGGCGCCACCGATCTGTGCGAGTTCATGGAGTTCCCCAGCAGGATGCTGCAGGTGTGCGGCGACAGCTTCGCCGGGCAGGGTGTCGGCTTCGGTGGCTGGTACTCGCCGGTGGCGCTGCACGTCGACCCCGACTCGATCACCGCCCCCGACGGGATCCGCATCATCGGGGTGAGTGGCACCCAGGCTCCGCTGCTGGCCGACCCGGCGCCCGCCGGCGCCTCGCAGTTGCCCGCGGGCATCGTGGCGATCAACCGTGAGAACTACATGCTGGTCACCAGCACCTACCAGCTCAGGCCCGCCACCTCGCGGCTGGTGAAAGCCGATGCCGCGAAAGATAATTGGCCGACGGTGCCGGGTTCTGAACGTCCCGCCGGCCATGTCGGCGGTGGACAATCCCAGATCAGCGGGTACTACGATCCCATCCCGACACCGGACTCCGAGCGTGGCTGGGTCTACATCGTGGCCGACAACTTCGACCGCAGCGCACCCGTCACGCTGTATCGCGTTGCCCCGCAGCATTTC
>JBPPMV010000431.1:0-4012 GCA_051306235.1 Mycobacterium sp.
GAACCCCAGGGTCCGACAACCGATTCCAGCACCGCAGCCATCGACGGCTGCGTTGCCCCCGCCAACTCCGACTGCGGCATCACTCCGTAGGAGGACAACGTCACCAGCATGAAGACCGACAGCACGGCCAGAAACCCGATCACGGTCGCCTTACCGACGTCCTCGCGTTTCTTGGCGAACCGCGAGTAGACGCTGGCGCCCTCGATTCCCATGAACACGAAGACCGTGATCAGCATGGTGCCCTTGGCCTGCTCGAAAAGTGATGCCCAGGAATAGTTTCCGTCACCACCCCAGAAGTTGCCGGTGAACACATCTGCCTTGAAGGCGATGACGGCGATCACGATGAACATCAGGATCGGGACAATCTTGGCGAATGTCGCGATCCGGTTGATGATCGCCGCCTCTTTGACACCGCGCAGGATCAGATAGAAGAACAGCCATACGCCGATGGACGAGAAGACCACCGCGATGACGGTCGAGCCGTCGCCGAGGGCCGGGAACAACGCCGGGAACAGCGAGCCCAGGGTGACCATGATGAGCACCCAGTAGGAGGTGTTGCCCGCACACGCCGAGGCCCAGAAGCCGAACGCGGAGTTGAACCCGACGTAGTCACCGAAGCCGGCCCGGGCGTAGGCGTAGATGCCGGCATCGAGGTCGGGTTTGCGGGTGGCCAGGCGCTGGAAGACGAAAGCCAACATCAGCATTCCGGCGCCCGCGATCGTCCAGGCGATCAGCGCGCCGGCCACGCCCGTTTCCACGCCGAACCGGCGCGGCAGCAGGAAGACCCCGGACCCGATCATCGAACCGATGACCATGGCGGTCAGCGTCGGCAGGCTGACCTTGTCGTCCTTGGCATTGCCCGTCACCGGCGCCTCACCGACATTCATGACTGCCCCCCGTCATCGGGAACGACTTGCGCGGCAACGTGTTCACCGTGGCCGAAGAGGCGACCATAGGTGGATGTTGGGTGACGCGGTGCCGCCGCCGGCAAAGAGCGCGCGGCGGAGAGTTTTTCGCGGACAATCGATTCGAACCGCATCGACGCACCGCCCTCCCGGACCTGGCTACCGATCCGGACGCTATCAGCTCCCGGGACGGGACGGCGGGTATATGACGGCTGTTTACAACTCGGCGATGATCTGTTGCCGCTTGGTGTTGTACTCGTCCTCCGAGATCACCCCGGTGGCACGCAGCGTCGCCAACTCCTGCAGCCGCTGGGCGGTGCTGACCTCAGGCGGCCGCGGGAAGGCGGCGGCCTGCGGATGGCCGCCGACCGGAGCCGCGGGCGGCGGTGCCGGATAGGCCGCGGGCGGCGGTGCCGGATAGCCGGCGGCAGTCTGCTGTGCGGCGGCCCGTCGGACCACGGCCTGCACCTGCGCCCGCGCGGTCGGGTTGCTGCGCAGGTCGACCATCCCGTTCATGCCGATGCCATTGGCCTTGAGGATCTGCAGAATCTCCATGAGCGGGCCGGTCTGGCCGGACAGGTCATAGGTTGTGTTGTCCTCGGCGATCGAGAACGTCGCGGGCAGCTGCCCGTTGATCAAACCGCTTCTTTCCCAGTCGATCTCAAACTGACTGGTCGCGGGATCGACGAGCACCGCCAACCGCCGTGTGGTGAGCATGGCCAGCCGGGTCACATCGGCGATCACCCGATCCTCCGCGTCGAACGGAGCGATACCGGGGCCGGATATGCGCAGGTTGAGTTTCACCACCGGCCGGTCGTTGATCCGGGTGTTGGTCTCGGCCATCCCGATGATCTGTGCGAGCGCGAGCACGCCGTGGGCTTCCAGGGCTGCGGTTCTGGCCTGCGATCTGGCTCCCAATCCGGCGATCGCCAGCGCGGCGAACACATCGACGGCCGTCACCAGCAGACCGGCCCAGAACATCCACTTCATCGAACCGCTCTGACCAGCGGTGAAGTACACCGCCAGGAAGATCGGACCGACCAGCCCGCCACACAACAGCACCCACGCCTGTGCCTTCACGTAACGCCACAACATCGGCCACGCTCCTCGTCTCGACGCGCTCAGATCAGCCACATTCTGGACAGCATCGGGGCCGCCCGGCAGCACAATGTGCAGAGGCTCAGTCGACTGTGACCGATGTGTCAATGTCCGTCAATTGGCTGACTTCGACACTGACATTCGGTACATAATGTCCTGTGCTCGATCGCGGCCACAACCCGGCGGTTCATATATCTGAGCAGCAGGTGATCACCCGCGCTCAGAATCTTGCCGTCATTCTGCTCAACAGCGTCACCATGGTGGCGTCGATCAGTGCACTCCTCCTGCCGAACACCCCGGAATCGAATATCGGCCTGGTGGCGCTCGCGCTGCTGGTGTGCTGGGCCGGCTACCGGTTGGCCACCAGGTCCACGGCACCGTTGTTCCAGTTCCTCGACCTCTGCTACGTGCTGGTGGTCTCGATGGCGGTGCCGGTCTTCGGCACCGACCCGCAGCTGCTCTACACCAATTCGGTGCCACAGGTCATCGCCGGCGTCGCGGTGATCACCTGTGCCATCGCCCAGCCGCCCAAGGTGAGCTTCCCTGCGGCACTGGCCATCACGGCGGCCTACTCGGTGGGTTGCGCCCAGGTCGTCGGGTGGTCGCAGGTCCTGCACATCCCGATGCTGTACTACATGCTGGCCGTCGAGTGGGCAATCACCACCGTCCTGCTGCTGACCGCGCGGACCGTGGCGCGCCGCGTCGACCAGGCCCGGGCCGACAACCACGATGCCGCACTCCGCGACGCGATCGCCGCCGCGGTACGCGATCACGAACTCGAACACATGGCCCTGGTCCACGACACCGCCGCCTCGACCCTGCATCTGGTCGGTGAGGGAGCCGAGGTCTCCCCCGAGCGCATCGCGGCGCAGGCGAGCCGCGACCTGGCTCTGCTCGCCGGCGAACCGATCGGGCTCGGCGCGACATCAGCCACCGATGTCGCCGCCGCCATCAGCATCGAGGCCGAGCACTCGACCACCCCGGTCGAGCTGACCGGGCTGACCCGGCTCGTCCTCGACGGTCGCACCGCGAACGCCATCGTCGCGGTGGTACGCGAATCGATCACCAACGCCAACCGCCATGCCCGGGCGACGCGCATCGTGATCGACGTCTCGCCGTCCACGGTGACCGTCACCGATGACGGCGTCGGGTTCGACCCCATCACCACCACACTCGGGCACGGTGTCGCCGAATCGATCGTCGGGCGGATGCGACGGGCCAACGGCACCGCGTCGGTGCGCTCGTCCCCCGGTGGCGGCACGGTCGTCACCGTCAACTGGCATCAGCTACAGAGCGCCGGGCCGAGCGTCCCCGGCGCCGACGATGTCGACCAGCTCACCGAGCGCATCTTCGTCCGCTTCGGCCTGGGCATCGTGGCGTTTGCCTTGGTGCAGTTGGCGCTCGCGGTGCCCTACGCCGCCACCGCGACCGACCATCCGACCGCACAGTTCGTGTTGGGCGGGCTGGCGGCGATGGTGGCGCTGGCCGGCCTGCCCCGGGTGCTGGGCCGGGGCCCGAATCTGACCGTCCCGGCGCTCATCCTGATGGCGTCCGTCGTCTTCGCACAGGCCAAGCTGCTGCCCGACGACATGCTCGGCGGACCGGCGCAGTGGCCGCTGCTGGCCACCTCACTGTGTGTGCTGCCCTACGTGCTCCGGTTGCGGCCGGCGGTGGCCGCGGGTGTCATGATCGCGTTCTGGCTGGGCACCGCGATCCTGAACTTCGTGCACTACCCCGGCATGGTCACCGCCTACAACTTGGCGCTCTACACCGCGGGCGTCTTCGTCGTGCAAATCTTCGTGCTGACGTTTCCTGCGCTGCTTCGTGACGCGAATGACACTGCGGCCGAGGAGATCCGGGATCGGTGGGCCAACGACGCGCAGCGCAGGATCACCGAAGCGTTGCATGACGATTACGTGCGCCGCACCTCCCGACTGATCCGCGGGGTGTTCCCGCTGCTGCAGACCCTGAGCACCGGCTCCATGGACGCCGACATCCGCTGGCGGTGC
>JBPPMV010000432.1:0-2452 GCA_051306235.1 Mycobacterium sp.
CCGGTGACGGCGCGGATGGCAAGCGGCCAGGTCGACGTCTGGCGAACCAGGGTGCCGTGGGTGTGCAGCACGCCCTTGGGGTCGGCGGTGGATCCGGAGGTGTGCACCATGATGGCCAGATCGGCAGGGGATACCTCGGCTTCGACCGCGGCGAGTACCGCCGGCGGCACCTGGCGGGTCATATCGGACCAGTGGGTGGCCCAAGACCTTTTGGTGTGATCGGTCAGCACGATCCGGCGCAGATACGGTGCGGCAGTCAGTGCGAGAGCGCCGCGATCCTGATGGATCAGGCCGGGCAACGCGGCCTCGAAACGCGCCCCGACGTCGTGGGTCAGCACCCGGCCCGGGGCGATCAGCGTTCCGATATCGGCCAGCCGCAGCACCTTGGCGATCTCGGCAGGCACGTAGAGCGTGCTCAGCGGCACGACGAGCGCGCCGATCCGCGACAGCGCCAGCCACCAGACGATCCAGTCGCGCTCATTGGGGAAGAACAGGCCGACGCGGCTGCCCTTGCCGATCCCGGCGGCCAGCAGGCGGCGCGCGATCTCCGCCGACTGCGTGTCGGCCTGCTGGTAGGTCAGCCGGCCGGTCGGCGTGATCAGGTACGTGTCCGGCCCGGATGCGCGCACCCTCTCTGCCAGCAACGCGGGAACAGTCAGCGGCGCCTTGACGGTCTGCGGAGGTGTCACCACCCGATCATCGCCGATGGTCCGGTCATCATTGGGCGACCGATGGTGAAGACCGTCGAGCAGCCGACAGTTTCTCGACGACACGTCCCCACAATTAGTCGTCGGACCAGAACATTGATACTCTGTACGGGTACGTCGCATTCGTGAGGCCGCGTGTCTGTGTTCGGCCGGAGTTGCGGCCGAGTACAACATCTTCGTTACCTCGCGCGGGCAGACGCACATCCCTGATTTACCGCGACCCTCGGGTCGTACCACCAGCCTTGGCCGGCGTCACGTTCGGTCAAAGTAAGAAGAAAGAAGTAAGACCATGGCAGAAGGAACCGTTAAGTGGTTCAACAGCGAAAAGGGCTTCGGCTTCATCGCTCCTGACGGCGGTGCACCGGATGTTTTCGTGCACTACTCCGAGATCCAGTCCGGCGGATTCCGCAACCTGGAGGAGAACCAGCGGGTGAAGTTCGAAGTCACCCAGGGCGCCAAGGGCCCCCAGGCGGTCGGCGTTACCGGCCTCTGATAGACCTGTTCGGACCCCCGTGTCCGGTCGTCGATGACGATCGGACACGGGGGTTTCGTGCATTCTGGAGTACCCGCGATGACTTTTGCCGGCGACCGGGGTCTGAATACTGTCCGTTGACGGTATGAGGAGGAACGCGTGGTCCAGCTGCTGAGAGTGCAGAATTTCGCGGTATCGCAGGACGGGTTCGGCGCGGGTCGCGATCAGAGCTTCGACCGTCCGTTCGGACACGCCGATCCCCAGATCATGCTGTCCTGGGCGGGAGCCACCGCGAGTTGGCCCAATCGCACCGACCCCGGCGGCAGTCGGGGGCTCGACGACTATTTCACCAGAGACTTCGCCCGCAATATCGGCGCGGAGATCATGGGCCGCAACAAGTTCAGCCCGCACCGCGGCCCGTGGTCCGATGAGGACTGGAAAGGGTGGTGGGGCGAGGAGCCGCCATTTCACACCCCGGTGTTCGTACTGACCCACCATGTGCGTCCGTCCTTCACTCTGTCGGACACCACCTTTCACTTCATGAACGATGACATCGGCGCTGTACTGGAACAGGCCAGGGACGCCGCCCACGGCAAGGACGTCCGACTCGGCGGCGGGGCGCACACCATCCGGCAGTTTCTGGACGCCGACCTGATCGACACCCTGCATGTGGCGGTGGCGCCGATCGAACTCGGCGGCGGATCGCGGCTGTGGGAATCGTCGGATGACCTGCTCGACCGGTTCCACCGTGATGTGGTGCCGAGTTCCAGCGGGGTGACCCACCACCTGTTCTGGCGGCGCTGAGGGCACCGCGGGTCTAGGCTCCCGAGCAGGGAGCCTGTCGTGAGGCGGTGGTGCAGGGTGTGGTTCGCACAGCTGATGCGCAGTGCCGTGGTCGCCGTCGTACTCGCGAACGCCGGTTGCGCTCCGGCGGATTCACCCGCCGCGCAGCCTGCGCTCAACCAGATTGACCCGGCTCGCTTACGGAGCGTCGTGGAAGCGGCCACTTCCGAGTTGGCGGTGCCCGGTGCGATGGTTGCCCTGCGTACTCCGCAGGGGACCTTCGATATCGCGGTGGGTACCACCGAACTGGGGGCGACCCAGGTGCCGGATGCACACACTCGCTTCCGGATCGCGTCGAACACCAAGACGATGACGGCGGCGCTCATCCTTCTCTTGGCGCAGGACGGCACGCTTTCGCTGGATGATCCCGTCAGCCGGTATGTCCCCGACGTCCCCAACGGCGCGAACATCTCCATCGAGCAACTGCTGA
>JBPPMV010000433.1:0-8723 GCA_051306235.1 Mycobacterium sp.
GTGGTGCGGAATCTGCTTCGGTACGTCCCGGGAGAAACGCCGAGATTGCGTTGGAAGGTCCGCCGCATCGTGTCCGAGCCGCCGAAACCGACCCGGTGCGCGACGGTTTCCTGACTGCTATCACCAGTCGCCAGAAGCACTTTCGCTGCCTCCAGTCGAGCTTGCTCGACGAACCGGGCGGGTGTCATTCCCACCTGGTCGCCGAACATACGCACCAGGTGGCGCTCGCTGACCGCCGCGCGTGCGGCAATCGCCGCGTTCGAATGGTCGCCGCCCGGATCGGCAACGATGGAATCGAGGATCTCCCGGAGACTTCTGGTCACCGGCAGCGCGGCCTGCGCCCACACGCTGAACTGGGCTTGCCCGCCGGGGCGTTGGAGGAAGACCACCATCCACCGAGCCACCCTTCGGGCCACGGCGGGACCGTAGTCGCTCTCCACCAGTGCAAGCGCCATATCGGTGCCCGCGCTGATGCCGGCACCGGTCATGAAGGGCCCGTCCAGGACGAAGAGTGAATCCGGGTCGACCTCTATCTGGGGATAGGTGGAGGCCAGCGCCTGGCAGTGCGCCCAATGTGTGGTCGCGCGCCGCCCATCCAGCAGGCCGAGGGTCGCGAGCACGAAGGCGCCGGTACACACCGACGCCACGCGGCGTGCCCGCGGCGCGAGCGCGCGCACCATTTCCACGGCACACGCATTGCCATCCGGTGTGCGCTCCTCGGGGATGTCGTGTTCCCCGGAGGTGAAGGTGAACTCGGGCGGCACTCCGCCAGGCACTATTAGGGTGTCGATCTGGTCCGGCACATCGACCAACGCCATGTCCGCGTTGATGCTCGCGTAGGCGGTCGTGGCGACAGCCTCGCCGGTGGGCGAGGCGAGGATCACCCGGTACTGAGCGCCAAAGTCGTTGGCGCGCGCGAATATCTCCAGCGGCGCGGCCACATCCTGCAGCGTCACCTTGTTGTAGAGCGCGAAGACCACCGTCTTCTCTGCCGTTGCACTGTGTCTGGAATCGTCGGCCATCTGTCCTGTGCTGCCCTTCCGTCTGCCCCGATCGCCGACCACACTCGACTGCAACAGGTCACTGGCGATCTGGGAGATGACGGCCAACGTAACCGCGCTCTGTTACCGCGGTGTTGCCGGTGATCGCGAATCTCCGATCAATCCATGTTGTCGGCGCTGACAACCCATGCCATCCAACGGCAGTGATCGAATATGTTGCAGCCGTATGAGTTTGGAAAGTGATCTGCGTGTCAGAAAAGAATGCCTTAACACTGAGCATCGGGATCCTCGGCGCCGTCGCGGTGTGGTTGACCGCCATGGTCATCGAGGTGCCCGTCTGGGTCGTCTTCATCGCCTGGGCTTCCTTCTTCATCCTCGGTGGCGGTCCGCGCGGACTGCTGCAGTCTTTTGCGAGCAACCTGACCGGAATCGCGATCGCATCGCTGTGCCTCCTGGTGGCGCAGCAAGCATCGCTGGGGGTTTGGCTCACGGGCGTCGTCGTCGGTATCGGCAGCGCTCTCATGGTGGCGGTGTCACGGGTTCCCCTTCTCGCCGCGATCCCGGCCATTGTGTGGGGCTTCGCATCCACGGTCGGCACCACCGCGGTGACGGGCAGGGAGATGCTCTACTCCGAGTCGATCGGACACCCCGTCCTGATCGTCGTGACGGCGATGCTGCTCGGCGGACTGTTCGGTATCGCCTCGGAAAGCCTCGCCAAGGTCATGACCACCCGGCACGACAGTGAGGAAGTACCGGCATGAAACTGCAACACACACTCGGGGGCCTGGAGGGCCTCGGTCCCATCGACTTCGAGAAGCGAGTGTTCGTCGAGGAGTGGGAAAAGCGCATCTTCGGCATCCACACCGCCCTGATGGGCCTGAGTGACTCGCTACGAGGGGCACTACCGGGCTACGACCTGGACTCGGCGGGCACATCGTTCCGCACCACGTGGACCTGGGCTGATCTGCGCAAGGGCGCCGAGTCGATGAACCCGTTCGACTACTTCAAGTTCCGCTACTACGAGAAGTGGCTCGGTGGCATCAGCGGCTATTGCATCGAACAGGGCTACCTGACCGAGGAGGAACTCGACGCCGCCATCGGTCAGTACCGCAGTGCGGCAGACGCCAGCCTTCCGGAGAACGCCGCCGACGCGATCGACGAGCAGGTCATTCGATATCTGCGAGAGGGGGATTCGCCCCGGCGTGGACCTTCGACACCCCGCTTCGACGTCGGCGACACGGTCGTCATCGCCAACCCGCCCTCCGGCGAACACACACGTCTCCCCGGTTTCCTGCGCGGACACGAGGGCGTGGTCGAATCGGTGGCGGAGGGTAACTACACCTACTTCTGCTCGACCGGCGGCGACGGACTGGGCGAGCCGGTGCCGGTTTACATCGTGCGCTTCGACCCTGCCGTGCTGTGGGGTGCGATGACCGAAGCGCAGCTCAGCCCGGTGTACGCGGAGCTCTACGAGCCGTACCTGACCACAGCCAGCCACCCGGAAGAGGCATAGACAGATGGCCGATCAGTTCCAATACCCGTCCGATCGCGAGTCGGCGAGTGCAGCGAAAGTCCATGCGCTGGAGGCCCTTCTGATCGAGAAGGGCGTCATCCTGAGCACCACGGTGGACAAGGTGCTGGGCTATTTCGAGTCCGAGATGACACCGCTCAACGGTCAGAAGATCGTCGCGCGAGCCTGGGTGGACGACGAGTTCGCCGCACTGCTGGCCAAGGACGCGCCCGCCGCCATCGCCCAACTGGACCTGCCCGAGGGCATGGCCGGTGCCGAGGGTGAGCACATCGCCGCGGTCGTCAACGGACCCGGCGTGCACAACCTGGTGATCTGCACCCTGTGCTCCTGCTTTCCATGGCCGGTGCTGGGTCTGCCGCCCTACTGGTACAAGGATCCGGTGTTCCGTGCCCGCGCCGCACGCGAACCGCGTGCTGTCCTCACCGAACTCGGTGTACCGCTCGCCGACGACACCGAGGTCAGAGTGTGGGACTCCAGCGGACATTCACGGTGGTTCGTGGTGCCTTCGCGACCCGCAGGAACAGATGGCCTGTCCGAGGAAGAGCTGGCCGCGCTCGTCACCACCGAATCCATGATCGGTGTGGCGATCGTGGAGCCGCCCGTACCGGTAGGGAGCGGAGTATGACCACCGGCGATATCCAGTACGACGACGCGGGCAAGGTTCGCCTTCATGACAGCTGCGTCACCGACACGAATCAGCCGACTTTCCAGGAGGATTGGCAGCGTCGTGCGTTCGGGCTCGCCGTGGCGCTGTCGGAGTTCGACCACTACAGCTGGGACGACTTCCAAGGCGAGCTGATCGCGTCGATCGATGCCTGGGAGAAGCAGGGTAAGGACGCAAGCTCGTGGGAGTACTACGACCACTGGGTCGCCGCCCTGCAGCGGGTGGTCGACGAGCACGGACTGCTCGCAGATGACTACGTCGGTCCACGCGAGCGCGATCACGACCACGAACACGACGACGGCCATCCTCACGACGATCACATTCACGAATAGCATAGGGAGACAACATGACACACAGCACTACCGCTGCCCCTGTACTGGAGATTCCCGCGATCCCGGTGGAGAAGATCGCCCCGTGGGCCGTCCTCTTCGGACTGCTCGCACTTCTCGCGGTGTTCTTCATCAGCACCGAGCAGGGCGCAGTCGCCATGCTGGCAGGAACCGGAGTCCACGAATGGGTGCACGATGCCAGGCACCTGCTGGGCTACCCATGTCACTGAAGGTCGAGCCGTTGATGAACGCGCGTGCCTTTCTGATTCGGGGCCTGATCGCCGGACTACTGGCAGGTTTCGCCGCCTTCGCCGTCGCCTACGTCGTCGGAGAACCGCATGTGGACAGTGCGATAGCGATAGAAGAGTCGAGCGCACCGGCTGACCACCACAGTGACGCGGACGGCGCCGTCGCGGCGCACTCACACGACGACGCCGTCGCGGCGGTGAGCCGACAGGATCAGTCGACGTGGGGCTTGGCGACCGGCACCGTGACGATCGGCGTGACGATCGGCGGGGTCATCGCACTGCTGGCGGCCGGGGTGATGGGACGGATCGGCACGCTGTCTCCAGCCACCTCTACCGCTCTGGTGGGGGCGATTGGGTACGTGTCGGTGGCACTCATACCGTTCCTCAAGTACCCGGCCACCCCGCCGGCAGTCGGTGACGGCGAGACGATCGGTCAGCGCACCATCCTGTATTTCACCTTCGTGCTCATATCGGTGGCCGCCGCGGCGGCCTGCACGGTGCTGACGACAAAGCTGTTGGCCTCTCGCGGAACTCAGACCGCGGTGCTCATCGGGACCGGGACCTACGTGGCGGTTGTGACACTTGCCGGCACGGTGATGCCGACCGTCAACGAGATCGGTGACTTCCCAGGTGGCGTGCTCTGGGATTTCCGGCTGGCATCGCTGGCCACGCTGACCGTGCTCTGGGCTGCGGCCACGATCGCGCTGACCGCATTGATCCGTCGCCTCCATGCCGACCACCTGGAGATCCAGGCGCGCCGAGAGTTCGCGGCGAGTCTCTGAACGCCATGACCGCATCCGCGAGGCGAACAGATGGATGAGGGGTGGCTCGGCTCCCACCGGGCCATGCCACCCGTCGGGGGCGGTGCGTCCGTCGCCGTATAGACCAGCAGTCGGTCAGCGCGATGCCTCGGCGCGAAGCACCCATGAGGCGGCGCCGCTGATCTCCGTCGCATCCGCCGACTGACCCCACAGCGACCCGATGGCACTGGCCCGCAGCCGATCCCACCCGACCCTTGGATGCCCGCCCGTGCGTGCGTCGAGTAGCGCCTTCTCCCGCTCGTCCATGTGAAGCCACTAAACGCCGAACCACGCCGCGGAGCAACCGATTTTCTGCTCAGTCGACGCTGCCGCTTGACTCTCCCCCTGCGGGAGACCCCATGGTGGAATCATGACAGCCCACCAATGCAACACACCGACTACCTGGGCGGCTCTCCCCGCTGTGGTCGCGACGTATCTCACGACGCACGGCGCCGGCGAGAACGCCAACGTGCTCGATACCTTCACTGCCGACGCCGTCGTCACCGACGAGGGCCACGACCACATCGGTCGCGAGCAGATCGAGGCCTGGCTGACCGGATCAGCCGGTGAGTTCACCTACACGACCGAGTTCATCGGCGCGACGACGATCGACGCCGAGCACGTCGACGTCCTCCAGCGGTTGGAGGGCAACTTCCCGGGCGGTGTGGCCGACCTGCACTACCAGTTCACTCTGGACGGACCGCTGATCAACCAACTGGTGATCGAACTATGAGCTGAGATAGTCGGTTCAATTCATTTGGCCCGGTCGGCCGAGCAAGTACCCCTGCCCGTACTGGATTCCCAGGGCTCGCAGAGCGCACATCTGCTCGGGGTTCTCGATCGCCTCGGCGACCGTCGACGAGCCCAGTTCGGTGGCGAGTTGCACGATGGATGTGGCCAGCGCCCTTTTGACGGGGTCGTTCTCGATATCGGAGGTCAGCTCGCCGTCGATCTTGATCATGTCCGGTCGAAGCCGAAGCAGCTGAGTGAAGCTGGCGAACCCGGCGCCTGCATCATCGATGGCCAGATCGATACCTTTGTCCCGCAGAGGCTTCAACCGGGCCGCGAAGTCTTCGGGAAACGGCTCGTGCTCGGTGATTTCCACGACGAGTCGATACTCGGCGGAGGTCAGGATGTCCTGCACGGTCGGATCGAGAGCGGTTAATGGACTCAGATTGACCGCGAGAAAACAATCGCTCGGGATGGCATGCGCCGCGGCGAGGATTCGCCGAAGTGCCAGTAGTTCCAGAGGATAGCCGCGGCCGAGCTGGCGCGCGGTCTCGAACCACTGGGCCGGGCTCACGTCTGGCTTTGCCGGAAAGCGGGACAAGCCCTCGAATCCGAGCGTGCGGCCACTGACCAGATCGACAATGGGTTGGAAGACTGGGACCAGCTCGGCCGGCGTCGACAGCAGGGTGTCCAATTGGTCGTCAAAGTCATCATTCGGAAGCGCCTCAGGCAGCAAAACGGATGCCAGGAATCGAGCGGCCGAGTCGGCGTTCGGTGTGCGGGGGTCGCCCAGCAGGTCGTCGAGTAGACGCGACAGCTCCGAGTGCGAGTCGATCAGGGCCGAGACGAACTGGCTGATCGAGGTGATGGCGAGAACATCGGCGTCGTTGAACCTGTGGGCCTCGGTCGCCGTGACGGAAAGAGCGCCGATAGCTATACCGTTGTGCATCAACGGAATCACCACCAGGGAGTGGATGCCGAGCCGGTCGCCGATCTCACGGACCTGTGGGGTCAGCGACATGTCGGACGAGGTTTCGTGGCTCACCTGGGGTTGCCCGGTGGCGATCGCTCGACCTTGGAAGGTGCCGTCCGCGGGCAGTACCAAGCCGAGCAGGGACGCCACCAGCCCATGGGCTGACACGACGACGAATTTCTTGTCGTGGGTATAGATGCTGATTGCGGCACCGTCGGCCTTGGGGGTGAACAGACACGTCTGTTCGGCGATCCTGCTCATCAGGGACACCGGGTCGAGAGAGGCCGCCAAGACCGTCGTCAGCTTGTGCATGAGCCCCGAATCAACGCCATCGTGTGTCATGCCATTTCACAACACCTTCGCACCTGCGGTCCGCAGAAACGCCAAAACGCGATGGCCTTGTTCAGTTCGCCAGTGGGCGTCCACGCGACGGTCCTGACCTGCAACGGCCCAATTGGACGTGAACATTATGTGCTTAAGCTGGCCACCACGGTGCTTGGTCGGGACGATGGAAGGGACATCGTCGAGCGAAGGATCCACGCGTGACACTTTCACCGCAGGTAACCGAGCGACGCCGGAAACCGCACTGGTCGCTGGCCCGGACGTGGTTGCTACAGCCGGGCACCCCGGGTGGCAGCGAAGCCTTCGGGGCGGCCGCCGCCAGTAGCGCCGATGTGGTGGTGCTCGATATCGAGGACGGACTGCCCGACGCGCAGAAGCCCGCCGGCCGGGTATCGGTAGGCGAATGGCTCACCACGGGGCACCAGGCTTGGGTGCGCATCAACAACGTGGCCACCCCGGCGTGGTCGACCGATCTGGACGCTCTTGCAGATGCACCCGGCCTCCGCGGGGTCATGCTGGCCAAGACCGAATCCGCTGACGATATCGCCGCGACCGCTGCGCGGCTGCCCTCCGGAACGCCGGTGCTGGCATTGGTCGAATCGGCGATGGGCATCGAATCGGTCTCGGAGATCGCACGGACGCCGGGGTGTTCTCGAATCGCCTTCGGTGTTGGTGACTTTCGGCGCGACACGGGCATGAGCGAGGATCCGATGGTGCTGGCGTACGCGCGGGCCCGGCTGGTGATTTCGAGCCGGGCCGCGGGAATCCCGGCGCCGATCGACGGGCCCACGCTGCGGGATCAGTCGCGCCACCTCGCCCGGGAGACCGCGGTCGCCAAGGCCGCAGGTATGACGGGACGGCTGTGCCTGGACCCCGAGCACGCCGAGACGATCAACAGTCTGCTGAGCCCGTCACCGCTGGATATCGATGAGGCCAGAACCACGCTCGCCCGCCTGGACGCCCCCGCTGGACCCTATGACGGCAGCGTGGGGCCCACACGCGCCCGTGCGCAAGCGGTTCTCGATCTTGCGGACAAACTGAGCCTCGACTGAATAGTCGTTGCACGCCAATACTTTTGGCGACTCCGATGCGACGATGCGTGGCGTCGTCTGCGCGCTCTGGTCACAGATTCTGCACGGGCACACGTTCGATGTGTTCGGCATCGGGCAGCGTCAACTACCCTCTGTTCGCCGCGAAACCGGCATCCGACACCAGGTTCATCAGGTTGTTGGCCGAGTCCTCCCGCGCCGCTGCCTTCTGCATTTCCGCGATACCGCGCACACCGGTGACGCCGTCGCGGAGCACTGATATCGGATCTTGGAAGTCGCCGACGTATCCCAGTGCAAAGCAGCCCATTTGATAACCCATCAACTTGAGTAGATCGTCATCGAGCGTTCTGGCGATCTCCAGCGGCGTCGACAGGTACTGGTTTTCCTCCTGGCGCACCCATCCCACTGCGTACGTGATGTTCAACGCCTGCCGCACGGCATCTTCGGTCGTGTTGGCGCCGCCACCGTGGTAGATCTTGCCGCTGTAGAACAAGACCGAGCCGCGTTCCATCTCGGCAGGTATCGAGTCCTCTTGAGTGAATTTCTCGTTGTCGCCGAGGCGATGACTCCCTGGCACCACACGGGTGGCTCCCATGTCAGCGGTGTATTCCGACATGGCCCACAACGTATTGCACTGCACCTCATAGTCGTTCGGGAACGGGAAGAAGTCCCAGGCCAGTTGATCACGATGGATCGGCTGGGCCGGCGAGCCAGGGCCGATCGAGATGGCCTGGGTCAGGTGTAACCGGAAGGTGGATGCATGGCCGAGAAAATCGCCGGCCACCTCGAGCACAGTGGGGTTCTGTATCAGTTCGCGGGCCGCCGGGGACCGCGCGATCAATCTTCCGGTGCGACGGGTCTGTGTCCCCAGGAAGTTGTCCTCACCGAATGGGGTGTCCTCGATAAAGGGCCCCAGTTCCGTTGCGATGCGGTCCATGTGATCGGTGTCCACAAGATTGTCGACGATGACGAACCCGTCCTCGCTCAGGTGTCGCGAGATGTCGGCGGGGCTGGTGGTGGGCGGTAGATGGCGCAGTTCGGGCACGCGGCCTCTCCT